>CAZXXV010000013.1:0-19215 GCA_964644725.1 uncultured bacterium | reverse complement strand
CGTGCTGCGCGTGAGCGCGGTCTGCTCAGATCCGTCCGCTTTCATCGTCCAGACGTCGAAGCGCTCGTTGCGGTTCGACTCGAACGCCAGCATCGTCCCGTCGGGCCTCCACGTCGGCCGACGGTCGATCGCCGGATCGTCCGTGAGCCGCGTCCGGTAGGCGGCCGCCCCCACCCGCTCCACGGTGAGGTGGCGCCCCCCCGGGGCGAGATACAGCCGTCCGGGCTGGATGACCGCCCCGTCCTCGGCCTCCAGGATCGGAACGGACGAGACATCCCCGAGACGCCGGCCTAAGATCCGAGTGAATTTCGGGTGGATGTGCTGGACCAGGAAGATGAAGGCAGGGACCGGCAGCGTGAGGCCTGCCACCAGCGTGAGCAAGGCCTTGGGGCCGCCGGTGGAGGCCCCGATGGCCAGCCCCAGGGGCAGCCGTGCAAGCGCTCGGCGATTCCTACGCCGTGGGCGGCTGCCGTCGTCGCTCACCGGAGATCTCCGGGCGCCTCGGTCCCTGCCAGGGGGAGGAACCGATCGGTCAGCCCGAGCACGCTCTGCGCCACCTTCAACACGCGGCCCGGGTGGAAGGGCTTGACGATGAAGTCGCTGGCCCCGGCCTCGATGGCCTCGGCGATGAGCGCCTCCTGGCCCAGGGCGCTGCACATCACCACCTTGGCGGCAGAGTCCAGGCGCATGATCTCCCGCAGGGCCGTGATGCCGTCCATCTGGGGCATGACGATGTCCATGGTCGTGAGGTCCGGACGCAGCTCCCGGTAGAGGCGAATCGCCTCCACGCCGTTCTCCGCCTCGCCGACGACGACGAAGGGCCCGCGGGCGAAGATGTCCCGGATCATGCTTCGCATGAAGCTCGCATCGTCCACGACCAGCACTTTGAAAGGCACGCCCGCTCCCCTTTCCCGGCTGTCGGGTCAGCGAGTCCCTCGCGGCTCCACCTTCACCCCCCACTCCGGCAGGACCCGCGCGAAGACCCGGCTGAGGTCGAGAAGGCCCACCACCTGGCCGTCCAGCTCGAAGACGCCCTCCAACCCTCCCGCGCCCATCTCGCGCGCCGCCGGCTGCACGGCCGAGGCCGGAACCTCCCGCACCTGGGCAATCCGTTGCACCGCGATGCCCACGGAGAGCTCCGGATCGGCAAAGTCCAGCACCACGGCGTGCGTGCTCGGCTGCGTTCCGGGTGCAATCCCCAGGCAGCCCGCCAGATCGAACAGCGTGAGGACGCGGCCCCGGAGATTCAGGATGCCCAGGATCCCGGCCGGGGCGTTGGGGACCCGCGTCACGCGCTCCAGCGGCTGGACCTCCCGGACCCACTCGATGGGGAGGCTGAACAAATCGTCGCAGGCCCGGAACACAATGAGGCGTCGGAGCTCCTCCGGCGCCTCATCCGCTTCCCGCTCCCGGCCGATGGGGACCAGGCCCGGCCCCTCAGTCTCCGACATTGAACCTCGCCACCAGCGTCTTGAGCTTGTCCGCCAGCCGGCTCAACTGCTGGGCGGACTGGGCCATCTGTTCCATGGAGGCCGTCTGTTCCGTCGTGGCGGCCGAGGTCTCCTCCGTGGCAGCGGCGTTGTCCTCGGCGACCTTGGCGATCTCGTCGATGGTCTTGACCAGCTCCTGGGCGCCCTGCGTCTGTTGCTGGGTGAGGGCGGAGATCTCTTGGACCTTCTTGACTTCCTCCACCACCACCCGCACGATGTCCTCCAGGGCGTCGCCGGTGTAGGTCAGCACCTCCCGCCCCGAGCTGATCTCCCGCGTGGCCACCTCCATGGACCCGGCCACCTTGGTGTTCTCCGCCTGGATCTGCTTGATGATCTCCGCGATCTTCTCGGCCGAGCTGGCGGCCTCGGTGGCCAGCTTGCGGACCTCCTCCGCCACGACGGCGAAGCCGCGACCCGCCTCCCCCGCTCGCGCCGCCTCGATGGTGGCGTTCAGCGCCAAAAGATGCGTCTGCTGCGCGATCTTGGTGATGACGTCCACGATCGTGCCGATCTGCTGGGTCTTGTCGCTGAAGCCCTTCACCCCGGCGGCGGCGCTCTCGATGATGTTGAAGACCCCTTTCATCTTGTCCATGGCCTCGCGGGCGGACTTGCCACCGGTCTGGGCCGTGTAACCCGCCTCGGCGGCTGCCTCGGCTGCAGACTTGGCGCGGGCCGCGATCTCGTTGATGGAATTGGCCATCTCCCGCATCACCTTGGAGGTCTGCTCCACCAGGCTGGCCTGATGCTCCGCACCCTTGGCCATCTGTTCGACCGTGGCGGCGATCTCCTCGGTGGAAGCGTTCATCTCCTCCGCCGAGCCGGAGAGTGCCGCAGCCGATGTCGTCACGGTCTCCGCAGTCGTTTTGGCCTCGCGGGCGATTTCCCGCAGGCTCCCCACCATCTGGTTGAAGGCCGCCGCCAGCTCCCCCACCTCATCCGTGGTGTTCACCGGGACGTCCCGGGTGAGGTCGCCTTCCGCCACGACGCGGGCCGTCGCGGCCAGGGAGCGGATCTCCGTCGTCAGGCTCTTGGACATAAGGAAGGCCAGGATCATGCCGGCCACGATCGCCAGCAGCCAAGTGATCGCGAAGCTGTAGTCCTGAGGCAGAAACTGCCGCAGCCCGTAGGAGAGAACAGCGGACACCACCGCAGTCACACAGATCACCAGGAGAAAGCCGGCGTAGAGTTTCTTGCCGATCGTCGTCGCGGGTTTCATGGCTATTCCTCCCCGCAGGGACCGCGCCGGTCAGCCTCCCGCGCCATCCCTGGGAGCATCGTCCGGCGATACGCGGGTCGTACCATACCGATCCATCATGCCGAAGTCAAGTAGAAAGCCCTCTGGCAAGGGTGACGGGACCGCCCCAGGGCCCCGAGCTCAATCGTAGCGGTATAGACGCGGCTCGGGCTTGCGGTAGATCCGCTCGGCGACATCCACCGGCTCCAGGAGATCCTGGGCCGTTCCCGTGAGCCCCTCCACCTTGCCCAGGATCAGGAATCCCCCGGGGTTGAGGGCTTCATATATGGAAAGGAGCACGCGCTCCTGCAACGCCTCGGTCATGTAGATCAGGACGTTCCGGCAGGCCACGAGGTCGATCCGACGGAAGGGCAGCGGGTCCAGGATATTGTGCCCTTTGAAGAAGACCAGGCTGCGCACTTCGGGTACGACCAGATAGCGGTCGCCCTCCTGGACGAAGTACCGCTGTCGCCAGCGGCTTGGGACGTTGGCCAGGCTGTGGGCATGGTACCGGGCTTCCTTGGCCCGGTTCAGGCTGTCCGAGTCTATGTCGGTGGCGTAGATCGCGGTAGAATATTGCTGCACTGCCCGCGCCCCGACTTCCAAGAGAAGGGTGGCCAGGGAGTACGGCTCCTCCCCGCACGCGCAGCCCACGCTCCAGAGGCGCAGGGCTCGACCGCCTCCGGCCTTCTTCGCCGCCAGGATGCTCGGAAGGACGGACTCCTGAACGGCACGGAAGGTACTCGGATTGCGAAAGAACTGGGAGACATGGATCGTGAGGGCCTTGACGAGCCGGCCGCGCTCCAGCGGATTCTGGCTTACCAATTTGAGATAGGCGCGCAGGGTGGGCGCGCCGCAGGAGCGCTGTCGGACGGTGATCCGGCGCAGGACGCATTTGTCTTTGTAGAGGTTGAGGTCGATCCCCCCGGCCTGGAGAACGACGGTACGCAGACCGTCGAATGCTTCGGCTTCCAGTTTCCCCTGGATGCCGGTGCCAGCGGTGCCCGCGCCAGCTCCGTTGGTACCGACTGTATTGACACCAGCTGCGCTGGCTCCGGTGATCCTGGCGCCAGCTCCGTTGGCGCGGCTTCGCTCTGTGCCTAGGGACATCCCTCTGCCTCGAATCCATGCAGCCGAAGCGCAACCCGGCGCGTGGGGTGCAAACCCCGTTCCGCCCCCTACCGTTTCCTGGGCAGCTCCTGCCTGGCTCCCCGACCCTGGCCGGTGCCCACCATCGGCGCCGCCTGGGAGTCCAGGCCAGACACCACGCGGAGGTTCTGTTCGAACTCCTTGAGGCGCTCGACCTCCAACTTCAGGCGGGAAAGCTGTTCCGCCTGTCCTTCCAGGAGCGAGGTGAGAGATCGGTTCTCACGTTCCAGATACGCCATGCGGGCCAGGTCCACCTGGCCGCGGAACAGGCTCAGAATAGAGATCGTGGAGCCCGCCACCAGGATGAGGAAGGTGAGGGTGAAGATCACCAGAACACGCCTGGGTAGGCGCAGCCGTCGCATGCGTCCCGATTCGCTGAAAGCTAGGATGGTCACCGCACCTTGTAGCGCGGTCGTGAGGCGTGCCCGTTGGACACGCCAGCCAGTGCGAGGCCCCGCGCTCATATCGCCCTCCTTTTCGGCTCCCTACCGCAACACCCCAGCACCCCTGCGGCAGGGAGCCCGCCCTCGCCTGAGGGATCCCCAAATCTCATTTCGACACGCGCAAGTGATCGAATCCGCCCGCGAGCGGTTCCTCCCGGCCGCTGGCGTGCGACAGGGTGGGGATTGGCTCGCCAGGGAGAATCTCGCCGATCCTCGCGACCCGGAGCTGTGGCGTGGCCTCGGCCAGGACAGGCCTCGGATCGGCGGCGGCAGTGAACAGGAGCTCGTAATCCTCCCCGCCCCGCAGGGCGAGATCCAGCACATCCCGACCGGTGAGCCGCGCCATGACCGTTGCGCCGGGATGAACGGGGAGCCGGCTGGCCAGGATCCGGGCGGTCACCCCACTCTCTGTGCAGAGGTGGCCGACGTCCGACGCCACGCCGTCGCTGACATCGATCATGGCCGTGGCGCATCCGACCAGGGCTTGTCCTGCCCTGAGTCGCGGTGTCGGGGTAAGATGCGCCGTCATGGCCGCCTGGATCGCCGCCTCCTCCTCGGCACCGAGCCACGCCGGCCTGGGAAGATCCGCGGGCCATTCGACACCCGGGCGCAGGCCCAACTCCAGAGCCGCGAGGCCGGCCGCCGATCCACCCAGCATCCCTGTGACCCACAAGCCGTCGCCAGGCCTGGCCCCAGACCGGAGCAGGGCGTACCCATTGGGTGCTATTCCCAGGAGCGTTACGGAGAGAACAAGACCGCTCTGCGACCCGCAGGTATCCCCACCCACCAGGGTGATCCCATAGTTCGCGGCTTCCTCTTCCATGCCCGCCAGCAGGGCCTTGAGTTCCTCGAGCGTCGGCCCCTCCGAAGGAATGCCGATCCCTAGCAGCGCGTAAAGAGGATGTCCGCCCATGGCGGCGATGTCGCTGACATTGACCGCCATGGCCTTCCTTCCGAGTTCGTGTGGGCGACCCCACCGCCGCTGGAAGTGTACCCCCTCCAGCAGCATGTCGGTGGTCACCAGAAGCCTGCGGCCCTCAGGGACAGCAAGGAGGGCGGCATCGTCGCCGATGCCGAGGATGGTTCCTGGCGAACGGTGCGCCACCCGCCGCCGGATCAGGCCGATCAGGCCGAACTCGCCTAGAGCCGCCAGGGCAGGGTCCATGGTCAAGATCCAATTTCAAATCTCAAACCGACAACTGACAACCGCGCAATGGGCCTCCCCTGTTCAAGCGTCTTCCGTTTTGCATTGTCAGTTGTCGGTTGTCAGTTTTGCATTGTCTCCGAGTTGTCAGAGCGCGACCTGTTCCAGGTCCGCCAGAACCTGCTGCCGGATGGAGTGGACATCGGGAAGCGTCCGCGCCAACCGGCCGTCCTCGATCAGCGGCTGAAGGAGGGAGGTGAGTTCCCCCCCGCAGCAGTCAGGCCGTGGGGCGCCGGCCGGGACCACTTGCGTGCGCCCGCAGCGAGCACAGCGGTAGACCGCCTTCCGGCCGGACATCTTCCCTCGCTTCGCCACAGGGACACCCTCCACCTCGATGATGTCCATGGCGAAGTTCAACACCGGGGCGTTGCTGATGGAGGTTCCGACGCCGTAGGCATCCGCCACCGGGTTCAACCGGAGGATCTCCTCCTCTTCCAGGCCCCCGCTGACGAAGAGCTTGACGTGACCGAACCCGCGGAGATCCAGCTCCCAGCGGACCTCGCGGAGGATGCCCACCAGATCGCCCCGGCGCGACGCCGGGGTATCCAGCCGGACGGCGTACAGGTCGGGCCCCAGGGCCTGGGCCACCCGCACCGCCTCCATTTTCTCGTCGCTGAACGTGTCGATCAGGACCACCCGGCGGACGGCCGGATCGATGATCTCGTGGAAGGCCTTCCCCGCCTCTACCGAATCGCCCAGCATGAGGATGAGGGAATGGGGCATCGTGCCGCTCGGCTCGACCTTGATCAGCTCGGCGCTCTTCACCACTGCCACCCCGTCGCAGCCTCCGAGGAACGCGTTCCGCTCGATCATGGGCGCCAGGGCCGGGTGCATCCGGCGAGCGCCGAAGCTCACCACCGGACGGCCAGCCGCAGCCTTCTTGCACCGGGCGGCCTTGGTGGCCACGCCCGAGGCCTGGCAGAGGAGCCCCAGCAGCGCCGTCTCGTAGTGCGCGTAGTCAACGTAGCGGCCCTCGATGGTGAGGACCGGCTGCATCGTCCCGAAGATGGTTCCCTCCTGGAAGGCGTGGACCGTGACCGGGAGATCGGTGAGGAGCGCGGCCGCCTCTTCGATGCCGGCCAAGACGCCCCAAGAGTAGCCTGACGGGAAGCTCTTCAGGACCACTTCGGCCACGGCCCGCTTGGTGATCCCCCGTCGCTTGAGGATCTCCAGCGTCCGCAGGAAGTAGACATCGGTGACCTGGCCAGCCTTGATCTCTTCGTCTTTGGCCGTGTGAAACAGCGAATCACCCATCGCGGTTGAGTCCCTCCGCCTGTTGCGACAGCGAGATCCGATCCCGCCTCGTTGTCGCTGTCCACTCGTCTGGTCCCTATCGGCCATCGCCCTCGCTGTCGGCAATATCCAGCGCCGGCAGCGCCTCGCTCAGCCGGGCGAATTCCTGAAGCGTCAGCGTCTCCCCTCGCCGCCCCCCTGCGATGCCGCAGCCCTCGAGGGCAGCGTCCAACGCGGCCGTCGGCCATCCCGCCTGGCGCAGGGCGTTCCGCAGCGTCTTGCGTCGCTTGCCAAAGGCTGCCCGGATCACGCCAAAGAGCCGGGCGGGGCTGGCCACCGACACGCGGGGGGCATCCAGCAGGTCAAAGCCCACCAGCGTCGAGTCCACCTCCGGGATCGGGTAGAACGCCTCACGGGGGATGGCCAGAACCGGTCGCGCCTCGGCGCGATACTGGCAGGCCAGCGTCAGCGCGCCGTAGGCCTTCGTCCCCGGGCTGGCGGTGATCCGTTCCGCTACCTCCTGCTGGACCGTCAGGTAGAGCGCCTCGAACAGCCCCCGACACGGGAGCAGACGGAGGATCAGGGGGGTCGTGATGTAATACGGGATGTTCGCCACCACCCGGATCCGCCCCCGCTCGGGATGCCCGCCGAGGTGCGCTTCGAAATCGAAGCGGAGGGCATCGGCGACCCGCACGCTCAGCCGGGGATCCCGGCCCAGCGTCTCGGAGAGCGCGGCCGCCAGCTCCTGATCCAGCTCCACCGCGAGGACGGTGGCCCCGCGCTGGAGCAGCGCCTCGGTGAGAGTGCCCGTGCCGGGCCCGATTTCTACCACCAGGCTTCCGGGCCTCACACCGGCCGCCGCCACGATGGCGTCCCGCACCCGCGGATCCACCAGGAAATGCTGTCCGCGCGTCGCTTTTGGCCGGAGGCCGCGGCCCGCCAAAAGCGCCCGGGTCCGGGACAGGAGCGAGGGCGGGGGCAGGCGCGCCCGGGTCACCTGGCGGCAGGTCCTGGGGCCATCGCCTGTTTGAGGTAGATGCGGGCGAGCCGATGCTTGGGATCGAGCTGCAGGGCGCGCTCCCACGACTTCACCGCCTCGGTCAGGTTCCCGAGCTTCTGGTGCAGCACGCCGAGGTTCACGTGCGCCTCGACGTAGTTCGGCTTGAGCTCCAGCGCTTTCAGGAGGGACGCCTTGGCCTCGGCGTACCGGCCAAGCTCACGACAGCTCACCGCCCGGCGGTTGTGGATGTCGGGGAAGGTCGGGCACAGGCGCAGGGCCTTGTCGAACTCCGCGACCGCCTCCGCGTACAGGCCCAGCTCGTGGTACTTCTTGCCCAGGTCGGCGTGGGCGTTCGCCAGCTTCCCCCGAACCCCCAGGCTGAGCTGCTGGGAACTCGTCGGCTCCCGCACCTCCAGCTTGGACGCCTCCTCCGCCGCCTGATCGTACGCCCCCATCTCGGTCAGGGTCAGAACCAGATTGAGCCGCGCCTCGGTATAGTTGGGGTTCAAGCTGAGGGCCTGGCGGAATAGCGCCGCCGCCTTCTCCGGGGCATTGCCCTGGCCGGCGATGAACCCCAGCATGTTGTAGACATTGGCATAGGTGGGGGTCTTGCCCATGATCTGCAGCAAGAGGGCCTCCGCCTCCTCGTAGTTTCCCGCCTCGAAGGCGGCGGTGGCCTGCTGCACGACCTGCCGGATCTCGCTTGCCATCGTCGCTGTTCCTGGTTGCCTTCAGCCGTCAGAAGCCGACAGCGAACTCCGGTCCCCTGTCGCTGTCGTCCGTTCTCTCTTCGGTGAATACTTTCCGCCTTCTAATGAAAGATCTTGTAATCCTTCATGGTATCCAGCATCTCATCCCAGGTCTCCTTGAGACCCGTCCACATCCGGTCGATGGGGCCGGGGCCCATGGGCTTGGGCGGGCCGGTTCGAACCAGGGTGACGCCTAACCGTGCGGCCGCATGAGGCGCCCATTCGGACTGGGAGTGCTCCTGCACCACGCGCTGGAAGGCAGCCCGGGCTTCGTCCTTCTGTTCGAGCTTCCAGAGGGACTCCCCGAGGTAGTACAGTGCCGCATCGTCGAAGCCGGCCCCAGGATACTGCGCCAGCAGGCTGTTGAACCTGCCCACGGCGGCCGCGTAGTTGCCGCGACCGAAATAGAAGGTGCCCACATACAGCTCCTTCTCGGCGAGCTTCCGCCGGCACTGCACCCTCCGCTCGCGGGCGTCCGGTGTGTACTGGGAGTCCGGCATCTGGTTGATAAGGAGATCGAACTCTTCCAGGGCCTTCCGGGTGAAGGTCTGGTCCCGGTCCGCGGAGTCGGCCTGGCGGAAGTAGGACATGGCCAGATAGTAGTGGACCTCGTCGGCTCGCTCGTGCTGGGGGTGGAGATCGAGGAAGCGCTGGTATTCGGCCCGAGCCTCCTCATACTTCTTCTCCAGGTAGAGCGCCTTGGCCGACGCCAGGCGGGCTGATGTCACCAGCTCGCTGTCCGGGTACTGGTTCATCAGCCGCTGGAGGTCTTTGCGGGCATCCTCGTACCGGCGGCGGTCCATCGCCACCTCGGCCGACCGCAGCAGTTCTTGGTCGCTCCGCTGGCCTTCCCGCCGCGAGGGCGGCCCATAGAGATAGTCGTAGATGGCGCATCCCTGGAGCAGCAGGCAGAGGGCGAGGAGGGGAAACCAGGCGTGCCGGAGGCCAAGGGAGCCAGCGATCCCGCCGGTGTGGGATCGGCCTGCAGACTGCCATGCGGACATGGGATCGCGCTCCGGTGTGCGAGTGACGGTCCCCGTCAGGGTCGTGCGACCCGGCCGGGCGCCGGACGGGATCGCTGCGGCGGCCGGGGAGGCCCTCCGTGCGGTCAGGCGGACTCTGCCTTCTTCTTGTAGAGGATGATGGGATGCGTCCGCTGGGTCACCACGTCCCGGTTGATGATGCACTCGCTGATCCCCGACTGGGAGGGAAGCTCGTACATGATGTCGAGCATGATGTCTTCGAGGATGGCGCGCAGGCCGCGGGCCCCGGTCCCTCGCCGGGCCGCCTCCTCGGCCACGGCCGCCACCGCATCATCGGTGAAGGTCAGCTTCACGTGCTCGAAGTCGAAGAACTTCTGGTACTGGCGCAGGACCGCGTTCTTGGGCTCCTTGAGGATGCGCACCAAGAGCTTCTCGTCCAGCTCGTGGACGGCGGCCACCACGGGGAGCCGCCCCACCAGCTCGGGGATGAGGCCATAGCGCAGCAGGTCCTCGGGCTGGAGCTGGCTCAGCAGGTCGCTCACCTTCCGTTCCTTCCGCCCCTGGATCTCCGCGCCGAAGCCCACGCGTCGCTCGCCCACGCGCCCCTGGATGATCTTGTCCAGCCCCACGAAGGCCCCGCCGCAGACGAACAGGATGTTGGTGGTATCCACCTGCAGGTATTCCTGCTGCGGGTGCTTGCGGCCACCCTGGGGCGGGACGTTGGCCACCGTCCCTTCCAGGATCTTCAGGAGGGCCTGCTGGACCCCTTCCCCCGAGACGTCCCGGGTGATGGAGGGGTTCTCCGATTTGCGGGCGATCTTGTCAATCTCGTCGATGTAGATGATCCCTCGCTCGGCCCGCTCCACGTCGTAATCGGACACCTGCAGGAGGCGCAGGATGATGTTCTCCACGTCCTCCCCCACGTAGCCGGCCTCGGTCAGCGTCGTGGCGTCGGCAATGGTGAAGGGCACGTCGAGGATCTTGGCCAGGGTCTGGGCCAGCAGGGTCTTCCCGCAGCCGGTGGGGCCGATCAGGAGGATGTTCGACTTGGTCAGCTCGACGTCGTCGAAGCTCTGCCGGGCGTTGATCCGCTTGTAGTGGTTGTGCACCGCCACCGAGAGCGTCTTCTTGGCCCGATCCTGGCCCACCACGTACTGGTCCAGGATGGCCTTGATCTCCGCCGGCTTGGGGAGTTGGCTGAGGCCCTTGGACTTCTCCTCCTCCCACTCCTCGGCGATGATGTCGTTGCAGAGTTCGATGCACTCGTCGCAGATGTAGACGGTGGGGCCGGCGATCAGCTTGCGCACATCGTCCTGGCTCTTGCCGCAGAACGAGCACTGGAGCTTGCTGCCGCCCCTGACCGCTTTCGCCATCCGCAGGCCTCCGTCGCGAAGCTGCCGGTTGACTCCCCAGCGCCGGGCTGCCCTCCGGCACGTGAGCGCGTCGCGTTAGGACGTGGCGGGGACCAGGGCTGGGCCTTCCGCCTGGCGCTTGGCCAGGTCCCGGTAGAAGATCACCTCGTCCACCAGCCCGTATTCTTTCGCCTCCGCCGGCGACATGAAGAAGTCGCGATCGCTGTCCTTCTCCACCCGTTCCAGCGCCTGTCCGGTGTGCTTGGCGATGATCCGGTTCAGTTCCTCCCGCATGTGCAGGATCTCTTTCGCCTGGATCTGGATGTCCACCGCCTGGCCCTGCACCCCGCCGTAGGGCTGGTGGATCATGATCCGGGAGTGCGGCAGCGTCATGCGCTTGCCCTTGGTCCCGGCCGCCAGGAGCAGCGCGGCGCCGCTGGCCGCCTGGCCCATGCAGATCGTCTCGATGGCCGGCTTCACGAACTGCATGGTGTCGTAGATGGCCAGGCTGGCCGTCACCGACCCGCCGGGGGAGTTGATGTACAGGTGAATGTCCTTGTCCGGATCCTCGGCCTCCAGGAACAAGAGCTGGGCGATGACCAGGTTCGCCCCGGCGTCGTCGATGGGCATGCCGATGAAGATGATCCGGTCCTTCAGCAGGCGGGAGAATATGTCATAGGCCCGCTCGCCGCGGCTCGTCTGTTCCACGACCATGGGAATGAGATACATGCTCCCTCCCGTCCTCAATACCGCCCCCGCTCCGGCTGGGGCTGGCACATCGCCTTGCGCGTCGCCCACAGCTCATGCGGGCGTGATGAGATTATAGGCGTCCGTGATCCTCGCATGCTGAAATAGGAAGTCCAGGGCCTTGCGCTCCAGCAGTCGCGCGGTGAGCCCCGCGCGGCGCCCCGGATCCTCCATGGCGCGCCGGACGGCGGCCCCGCCTTCGGCGGGGTACGCCTTCGCCATGGCCTCGATTTCGGCGTCCACCTCCGCATCGCTGACGGTCAGGTTTTCCTGCCGCGCCACGGCTTCCAGGAGGAGCGACTCTTTGACCCGCCGCCGGGCCAGCTCGAAGGCCCTAGCGGTCAGCGCCTCGGCGTTCTCGGCCAGGCCCTGCAGTCGACCGCCGCTCGCCCGAACCGTGCTCAGCATCTCCTGCAGCAGCGAACCCGCCTCCACCTCCACCAACGTTTCGGGCAACTCCACCTCGTGGGCCGCGGCCAGCTTCTCCAGCATGGCGCGCTTCAACTCCGCCTCCTGCTCCCGGGTCTTGCGCGCCTTGAGCTGCTCCCGCAGCTTGTCGCGGAGGGCTGCCACGGAATCCACGTCCCCCACCGTCTTGGCGAACTCGTCGTTGAGTTCCGGGACACGGCGCTTCTTCACCTCTTTGACCGTCACCTTGAACTCGGCCGTGCGTCCCGCCAGATCCTTCCGGGGGTAATCCGCCGTGACGGCGACGCGGAACTGCTTGCTGTCGCCCTTCTGCAGGCCGACGACCTGTTCCTCGAAGCCCGGCAGGTACCCGCCACGCCCCAGGAGCAGGGTCAGGTTCTTCCCGCTGCCGCCCTTGAACGGCTTCCCGTGGACGGTGCCCTCGTGGTCCAGGACGATCAGGTCATCCCGCAGGGCCGGCCATCCCTCCATGGGCACGTACTCCGCCGCGTCCTCCCTGAGGAACTCGAGGGCCCGATCCACCTCCTGGTCCGTCACCTCCACCGCCTTGCGTTCCAGTGGGATGCCGCGGTAGTCCTTCACCGTGACAGGCGGCTTCACCTCCACGACGGCCCGGTAGCGTAACGGCTCCCCGGCGTGGAAGTGGACGTCCTCCACCTTGGGCTGGCTGACCGGCGTGAGGTCCACTTGGGCCAGGGCCTGCCGGTACGAATCCGGGATCAGCTCCCGGAGGACCTCTTCCTGGAGGTCAGATTGGAACCGGCGCTGAATGATCTGGGGAGGGACCTTGCCCCTGCGGAACCCCGGGACGTGAATCTTCCGGCTCAATTCCTTGAGGGTCGCCTCCATCGTCGCCGCGACCTGCTCGGGAGGGAGCTCCACGTGGAGCGCTCGCTTGCACGGACTCAGCTCTTCAACGGTGACTTTCATGAACCCTCGCGTTGTCTCGGGTGTGTGACGGCTGGGTGGTGCGAGAGGGGGGAGTTGAACCCCCACGGGTCGCCCCATCCCGCCCTAAACGGGACGCGTCTGCCATTCCGCCACTCTCGCCGTCGGCTGCACTGGCTCACGGGGGTGCCGGCTCGAGGGACCCGTCCCGGCCCCCATTTCCCGGGGGCGCCCCCAGCCCGGAATTCGAGAAGAACAATCGTGGACCGCCAGGGACTTGAACCTCAAACCCGCGGATTCAGAGTCCCGCCCAACCGCCGTAGGAGGATAACACACAGGAACCATCAGCGCAAGAATCAAAGACTTAGAAAGGGCGAATGTTCTTGCTGGTGTACTCTGGGACGGCGCCTTGGGCACCGGATATCAGGCGGCGTAAAATACGGCGGGCCCTGGGGCTTTTGGGTCGGGACATCCTTCCCCATCCGGATGGTCCCGATGGCGATGGATTCTGTCGTTTCCATGGCGCCAACGAGGCGTTATGAGCGGTGTCAGCAATCACCTCATGGAGCCATCCGAGCGACGACCTCGACGTGGCAGGACGCGCCGATCAGACCCAAAAGATCACAGGCGGACACGGAAGTCATTAGCCGCCTGCCTCAAGATGAGGCAGGCGGCTTAAGGTCTGTCAAACAGTCGCTGCTTACTGCCCCGTGATCACGAAGTGCCCCCGGCGGTTCCACTTCCACGCGCTCTCGTCGTGGCCGAGGACGAAGGGGCGCTCCTTGCCGTAGCTGATGGTGGCGATGCGGTCGGCGGCGATCCCGGCGGCCACCAGGTAGTCCTTCACCGCCTTGGCCCGGCGCTCGCCCAGGCCGAGGTTGTACTCGGCGGTGCCCCGCTCGTCACAGTGGCCCTCGATGGTGAGCTTCGCACCGGCGTTCACCTTGAGCCAGCCCACGTTGTCGTTCAGGGCGGCCTTCTGGTCCTCCCGGATGTTACTCTTATCGAAGTCGAAGAAGAGGTCCTTCAGCGGGGAAGCCGCGGGGACGCCCGGCACACCAGGGGCGCCAGGGGCGCTAGGAGCACCGGGGGCGCCAGGAGCACCAGGCGCCGGCTGGACCTGGACCTCGGCGGGCGGACCCGGCCGGGTTACCGGAATCTCGGCCACCTGGGGGCTGGGGGCGCCAGGGGCGCTAGGAGCACCAGGGGCTCTGGGGGCTACCGCGGCGCCGGGGGCTACCGGGGCGCCGGGGGCGCCAGGGGCGCTAGGAGCACCGGGGGCTACCGGGGCGCCGGGGCCCACGGCGCCGGGGCCGGCCTGGGCCACCTCGGGCCGCTTGGGGCAGCCGAGGAGGGCCAGGGAGCCTACCAGGACTCCCACCGTGAAGAGGATGCGCATGCTGGACCGTTCTCGCATCAGAATTCCTCCTTTCTCAATCCGTTGGACGCCAGGCGCGTGTCCGGTATCTTAAGAAGCCTCCGGGCAGAACCATGCGCCAGCATATTCAACGCCGCCCACGAGTGCAAGCAAAAAAGAATCCGTGATCGGACCGGCGGACATGGACCGATCACCACGCGTTCGACCGTGTCGCTTTCCACCCTCCTTGGGAGGCGAAGGCCCCTCAGCGGGGGCGCCTCCCGTTCCCGGACCGCCGCGTCGGCACGTATCGCGCGGCCACACCCGAGGCGAAGGCCTTGATGGGCCCCCGCAGCGAGGCCTGCATGCCCCGACCGCCGCGCACCAACATCTCAAAGGAGAGGGTCCCTGCCACGAAGCCGGCGATGGCGCAGGCCAGATCCCGGGCCTCTCCCGGGCCGAGGCGGGGCCGCCTCAGCACCTGCCGGCACTCCTCCGCCAGGAACTCCACGTAGCGCTGGTACTCCCGCCGGAGACGCTGCCGCTCCTCGGGCTGGAGGATCAAGAGACCCCGGACCTGATGCAGCAGGATGACCAGATCGCGGCGGCGGCTCAGCACACGAAGTTGCGCCCGGATGAGCCCTGCGAGCCGATCGGCCGGCGTCCGCCCGGCCGGTGCCTCCGTCCGCCCCGCAGCAATCAGCTCGTTGAAGCCATGGTGGACCAGGTGATGAACCAGATCCTCCTTGGAGGGGAAGTGGGCATAGAAGGTTCCCTTGCCCACGTCGGCGGCCTCGGTGATGTGCTCGACGGTCGTCTCGTACAGGCCGCGCTTTCCGATGACCGCGAGCCCCGCCTGAACCAGGCTCTCAAAGCTCTGCGCGCGGCGCCGATTCGCCCGATTTTGCCTGGGGACCGACTCAGCCATGATTCCCTCGAACCGGCCATTTGGTCACATCCGACCGATCGGTCGGGCTCGACCCAGTGGACGATAGCAGACGCCGAGAGCGCTCGCAAGAAAAAAGTGTAGTGAGATGCCCATGAGGACATTCCGGGAAGCGGGATCGCCGATTCGGGGGGACGACCTGGCGCACCTTCCCATGTGGTTCCGCTAGCCTCCCTTGACGCCAGGTCGCAGCCTGTGCGAGACTCCGTTCCAGGCTGGACGGGATGGGCAATCCTGTCGGGGGCGTGCCGGAGACGTCGCGCCTCGCGGCGAGGCGGGGATGTCCATGGTGATCAAGCTGGGCGAGCGGCAAGGGAACTTCCGCGGCTCCCGGGAGGTCTAAGAATGTCGGAGGCCGAGGCGCCGGCGTCTTTGCCGGCGACGGCGGTCTCCCCGCCGGCTGCGGCCACAGGGGAACAGGACCGAGCGCTGGTGGATCAGGCGCGAGCGGGGGACGTCGGGGCCTTCGAAATGCTGGTCCGCCGTCACCAGGGGTGGGTGTTCACCCTGGCCTTGCGGATGTTGGGGGACCGGGCGGAGGCCGAGGACATGGCCCAGGAGATCTTCCTCAAGGCCTACCGGGGCTTGAAGAGATTCAAGGGCGCCTCCCGCTTCTCCACCTGGCTGTACGCCATCGCCAGCCACCACTGCCTGAACCAGCTCGAGGCTCGCCGTCGCCGACCGCTGCAACACGCACGGGCCGGCGGCCGTCCGGATCATGCCGAGAATGACCCCTCGACCGTCGTGGACCGACTGCCGGATCAGGCGCCGCGTGCCGACGCCCTCCTGGAGCGGACCGACCTCCTGCGCATCGTCCAGACCGAGCTGGCGAACCTGACGGCGGAGCACCGGATCATCCTTGTCCTGCGAGACATTCAGGGGCTGTCCTACGAAGAGATCGCCCAGACGCTTCGGCTCGAGTTGGGGACCGTCCGGTCACGTTTGCATCGCGCCCGGATGGAGATGAAGGCTCGTTTGACACCGCACCTGTGAAGTGAGCGACACATGACCTGCGACGAGGCCCGCGCGGCCTTCTCCGATCTGTACGATGAGGCCCTCTCCGGTACTCCGCTGGTGACCGTGACCCAGCACCTGGCAAGCTGCCCGGCGTGCCGGGCAGAGTGGGCCAGCTTCCGGAAGGCCATGCAGGCCGTGGCTGATCTCGGCATCGCCGAGCCGTCTCCAGGCTTCGCCGCACGGGTCCGCCAGCGGGCGGAGGAACCCACCCGGTGGCAGCGGGCCCTCCGGTGGCTTTTCCTCCCGCTCCACGTAAAGGTGCCGATCCAGGCCGTGGCCGTGGTCCTCGTGGCCTTCGCAGGACTCCTGCTCTATCAGCGTTCCCCGGAGCTTCGCCGAGCAACCGAACCGTACCAGGCCTCGTCCCCACCCGTTGCCCGCGAGGCACCGACACCAGTCCCACCACCCGCAGCCGAAGAGCCCACACGCAAGGAAGAAAGCCCTGCACCCCAAGCGGATGCTTCAAAGGCAGAGCAGGCCAAACCCGAAGTGCCTGCGACGGCTGCTGTTGCCCCACCGCCCCAAGCTCCCTCCGAAGCCGAGAAGGATCGCGGCTCTCCGTCCCTCCGGGAAGAGGCCAAGGAATTGGAGAAGACTGCAACTGCACCGGAATCCCCGAAGATTGAAGAATCATCCCGGGAACCCCGCGCCAAGAGCGCAGAGCCCGGTATGGCTGCCAGGAGAGTTCTGCCGTCCGCCCCAACCCCCCTGCAAGCGCCAGCACCTTCGGCAGCACCGGTACAAGCGGCGCCGTCACCAGGGGCGGAGATGGAACGCCAGATCTCCTCGGCGCGTCCAAGGTCGGCCGACCAGCTCTACTCCACTGCGCTGATGGACTTGGGTCGCCAGAGCTACGATCGGGCCATCGAGAGCCTTCGCGCCTTCATCCAACAGAATCCGCGAGACACCCGCGTCCCCGACGCGAGGATGCGATTGGCCGATGCCTATGTCGCCCAGCACCGCTACAGCGAGGCCATCCTCGAGTACGAGGCGGTAGCTCGGGAGTTCCCCGACAGCCCCCTGGTCCCCTCCGCTCTCTACCGTCAGGCCCAAGCCCGCCTGGCATTGGGAGACCAGGCCGGATGCCAGATGCTCCGGGACGTGGCCGATCGCTACCCGCAAGCCCCTGAGGCCGCCCTGGCCCGCGAGGCCCTCTCCACCCGCTGCCGCTGACCCCGGCCGAACACTTAACCGCCAAGGTCGCCAAGACCAGAAGATATGACTCGTGATGGCCGACGAGCCTCACGTGGCAATCCCAGACTGCCAAATCCGAAATCTCGCATCTGTCCCCCAGACCTAATCGCTGCTCCGCCGCATCTCACCCACCCCCAATTCTTGGCGCCCTTGGCGTCTTGGCGGTTCAATTGGAACTTTTCTCGGTGGCGCCTGTCTTACCCTCCAAACAAACAATGCGGCGACCCCGAGGTCGCGAAGGAGGAAGACAGATGCGAAAGACATTGTGGTTGCCAATTGCAATGGCGGCGATCCTGTCCATGGGCCTAGCGGAGGCTGCGGCAGGGCCGACAGCGAATACAACGGGCCGCGCCGCGGTGACACAAGAGCAACAGAAGGACGTCGCCGTCACCATCTACAATGGAAACCTGGGCCTAGTGAAGGACATCCGCGAGCTGGTGCTGGGCCCCGGGATCCACGAAGTGAAGTTTATGGATGTGGCCGCACAGATCGATCCGACCAGTGTCCACCTCAAGTCCCTGACGGATGCGACCGGCCTGCGCATCCTCGAACAGAACTACGAGTACGATCTCCTGAACCCGCAGAAGCTCCTGGACAAGTTCGTGGGCAAGCAAGTCAAGCTCATGACCGGAGACGGCAGCCTCATTGACGCCGTTCTCCTGAGCAACAACAACGGGCCCATCTACAAGATCAACGGTCAGATCCACCTCGGGCATCCCGGTCGCGTGATCCTCCCCGACCTGCCTGATAACCTGATCCCCAAGCCCACGCTCGTCTGGTTGCTGCAGAACCACACCGGACGGCCGCAGCGCATAGAGGCCTCGTATCTCACCTCCGGAATCACCTGGAAGGCGGACTACGTGGTGGTGCTGAACGAGAAGGATGCCGGCGGCGACCTGACGGGGTGGGTGACCATTGACAATAAGAGCGGCGCCACCTATACCGACGCGGCCTTAAAGCTCGTGGCCGGGGACATCCACCGCGCTGTAACGCGACGCGAGATGCGGGCGGTGATGGAGTCCGCGGCCAAGGGCGCGGTCGCGGCTCCGCAGTTCCGGGAGGAGTCGTTCTTCGAGTACCACCTCTACACCCTGCAGGGGCGGACAACGATCAAGCAGAACCAGACGAAGCAGATCAGCCTGCTGAGCGCGGCGGACATCCCGATCAAGAAGGAGCTCCGGTACTACGGCGCGGCCCAGTACTACCGGGGGGAGCTCGGCACGCCGCTGTCGAACCAGAAGGTGGGCGTGTTCCTGGAGGTCGCCAACTCGGCGAAACACAATCTGGGTGTCCCCCTCCCCAAGGGCACAGTCCGCGTGTACAAGGCCGCGGCCGACAAGAGCCTCCAGTTCATCGGTGAGGATGTGATCGACCACACACCAAAGGATGAGAAGGTCAAGATCAAGATGGGGGAGGCCTTCGACGTCGTCGGTGAGCGCACGCAGCGGGACTGGAAGCGGATCGCCTGGAACCTGTACGAGACCGAGTGGGACGTCCAGCTCCGGAATCACAAGAAGGAGGACGTGGAGGTCACGATCATCGAGCCGGTCCCCGGCGACTGGGAGGTGCTGAAGAGCAGCCACCCCTACGAGAAGATCGAGGCCCACACCCTGCAATACGTGGTAAAGGTCCCCAAGGATGGCAAGATCACGGTGAACTACCGCGTGCGGATGCGGTGGTAACTCCACTCATTCGCGCGAGCGCCGACGGCCCGGACCACCCAGTCCGGGCCGTTCCATCTCCCTTACCTCTCCTCGGCACTTGGCTCCACATCCGTGAGGGTCGCCAGTTCATTCCCTG
>CAZXXV010000012.1:14821-19541 GCA_964644725.1 uncultured bacterium | reverse complement strand
CCTGGCGCTGTGCGAAAGGAAAGAGGTCAAAACCGACGAGGTCCACAAGGTCACGCGGGGTATCCTGGAGCCCGAGGACCTGATCGAGGCCGGCTTGATCATCAAGGGCCGCGCCGGCCGCGGACGAACCTATGAGGTCAAGCAGCCGACAGAGCGCCTCCAGCAGCTCGAAGCCAAGCTTCGGGTGGAGTCCGCGCCGCAACTGGACCTGATCGAGGATGACCGGCCAAAGACCAAGGGGCGGGTGTACTTCATTGACTATGTGCATTTCCTGATGGCTTTGGCTGAGGCAGGCGAGAATCTGACGCCCTGGCTGGACCGATTCCGGGGAGAAACCCCACGGCTTCGCGTGGCCTGCGAATACCTGGCGAACCGGAACAAGGGTTTTACAGCCACCCTGAGAAAGATCCGGGACCTCCTAGAGCCGACGCCTCTATTCGACCGACGTGGAGATGGACAAAGGGAAGGCCAATGACGGGTTACCAACTTCTTGAGCACGGCGCCTTGGCCCCGTGGAACCCGACCGGCGTTACGGCGCACCCCGAGCAGATGGGGCTCCTGGATTTCCTCCGGGAACTGGCGGGGGAGCCGTTCCCGTTGCCGCGGTATGCCGAGATCCGGGTTGTGGGGCTCGAGGAAGTGCTCTTTGCCGCCCGCCCCGAGGAGACGGCATTGGCGCTGGAGATCCACCGGCGTCTCCGACAGGCGGCCCCTGAGCTGGAGCGACGGCTTCTGTCGGTTCAAGTCGTCTTCCGCGGCACGCTTGTCCGCGGTGATACCTTGTGGTCCGAATTCAGCGGAAGCCGCCTGCCGATTGACCGCATCTTCGGCTCGCCGCCATCGGAGAACGACGGGCGGGGCAATCGCTTCTATCGTGCGAATTTCAATCTAACGAATGCCTGATCGCGCCCATTCACCCATCCAAGTGAGCCTGCGGGTTCGGGTCTATGACCGGGCGGACCTCGGGGTTGGCGAGGTCCTTCGCGTGATGGAGTCCGGTGGGCAGTATCAGGCGGATGTCGCGTTCGAGGGACCCGATGGGCGGCGGTTGGAGACGTTCCCCGTTGATCGGCTCGAGCCCGCGTTGGACCTGTGGCAGCGACTGGAGCAGGCCGACCTGGACGCCCCCCTGGACTTCCTCCTCAAGCAACTCTCGATCCAGCTCCCACTGGCGAACACCGGCGGCGAGCTGTCGAACAGCCGCACGGCGCTTCTTCCGCATCAAATCCTCCTCACCCACGACGTTGTCGCCGCCTCGCGCCGCCGCTTTTTGATCGCCGACGAAGTGGGCCTGGGCAAGACCATCGAAACCGGCATGACGATCCGGGAGCTCGTAGCCCGCGGGGAGGCCGCTCGCATCCTGATCGTCTGCCCGGCCGGGCTGATCCGGAACTGGCAGCAGGAACTCTTGGATTGCTTTCGCTTGCGTTTCGAGATGCTCGGCCTCGATTTCAGCGACGCGCAGCCCACCGTCTGGGAGCACCATCATCGAGTAATCGGTTCGATTGACACGCTGAAGCGGCGCCAGCGGATGGAGCGCCTCCTCGCCGGTCCGCGATGGGACCTGGTCGTCTTCGACGAGGCCCATCACCTCAGCCGGATCCGATACGGGAAAAAAGTCCAGGCAACCCAGAACTACCGGCTGGCTGAGGCGCTGCGCGGTCACACGCGGGATCTCTTCTTCCTGTCCGCAACTCCTCACCAGGGCGACCCGTTCCAGTTCTGGTCGCTCATCCAACTCCTCGACGACAGCCTCTTCGAGTCGCCTGAGGCTCTGCTTGATCACCGCGGCCTCCTCAACCGGGTGATGATTCGCCGCACAAAGCGCGAGGTCACGGACGCCGAGGGGCGGCCGATCTTCATGCGCCGGCAGGTGCACACCCAGGCTTTCCCCCTGGCCGTCCGCGAGCGCGCCTTCTACGACCGGCTGACCGAGTACCTGCGCGAGGGGTATGGGGTGGCCGGTCTGGGCCTGGCCGAGACCACGAGCCAACAGCGCGCGGTGGGCTTCGTCATGGCGACGTTCCAGAAGATCATGTCCTCCAGTCCGCGAGCCATTCGCCAGGCCCTCCGCCGCCGCCTGCTGATCCTTCTGGCCAGGGAGCAGATGGCCCTGGAGGCCCGGCTGGGCCGGGCGGCCCGACCGTCCGAGGTGGCGGAGCGCATCCTGGCGCTGCAGGAGGAAATGCGCGGGCTGGCAATCGCCATTCAGGCAATCCCCACGTCACTGTCCCAGCGCGCGGAGGCGGATGCCTACGTGGCCCAGGTGAAACAGCGGCTGGCCCGGAAGGCCGCCCTAGAGGAGACGACGGCCTGGGCCCTGGATGGCGATGAGGAGGGTGAGGAAGAGATCTACGCCGAGGCGGACATCCCGAACGAGGCCCAGAAGGTCCGCGAGCTGATCCGGCTGGTCCCGGAGGGAACCGACCGGAAGTTCGATACCCTGGTTCGCGCGATCGAGCAGCTCCGGCGCGAGAAGCCCTCGGAACGTGTCGTCATCTTCACGCAGTACCGGGAGACGCTGGAGTTTCTCCGGGAGGAGCTGAGCAAGATCTACCAGGCCGGGAAGATCGCCACCGTGAAGGGCGGCCCCCTGGACGACAAGATCGAGGCGATCGAAGCCTTTTGGGCCGAGGATGGGGCGCAGTTCCTGATCAGCACCTCGGCAGGCGGGGAGGGGATCAACCTCCAGGTGGCCCACATCCTCTTCAATTACGACCTCCCCTGGAACCCCATGGCGGTGGAGCAGCGGATTGGACGCATACACCGCTACGGCCAGCACGACACGGCCCAGGTGTACAACTTGGTGGCCGAGGACACGGTGGAAGCGCGCATCTACCAACTTCTGGAGGAGAAGCTCCTGGAGATTGCGCGAACGATCGGCAAGGTGGACGCGGTCACGGGCGAGGTTGTGGAGGACTTCAGGTCCGAGATCCTCGGCTTCCTGGGCTCGTCACCCAACTACCAGGACCTCTACAAGAAGGCCCTGGTGGACCGGGATTACCGGCGGACGGAGCGCGAGATGGCCGAGGCCATCGAGCGAGCCAGGCGAGCCAGCGAGGCCCTCCGGGCCCTCGCCCAGGACCTGAACACCTTCAACCTCGATCACTACCGGACCATCCGTGGGCATTTCACGCTGAAGGATCTCCGGGTCTTCGTCGAGCGGGCGATCCTGCGGCTGGGTGGGGCCTTCATCCCAAACGGTGACGTCGTGGCCATCGAGTCGCCCGAAATCCTCCTGTCGTACCCAGGCGTCGTCCCGCGGTACAGGGAGGCCACGTTCGAACGAGACGTCGCGATGCGACGGCGCAATGTCCAGCTCCTCGGCCTCGGTCACCCCCTCGTGGATGCGCTGATCCGCCACCTCCAGCGGCCGCAGCAGGCGGGGGATGCTTCTCATCTCGGCAACGCTGCAGATGGGAATGAAGGCATGTCCATCCGTGCCCTCTTCTACCTGGAACTGGAAGGGGGAAGGAAGCGCTCCGTGTACGTGAACCTTCTCCTCATGCCCGATAGCTCGTGGGAGGAGGCGCCACCACGATTCGATGTTGATCTGCTGGCCAAGCAGCCCACCCACAGCCGCGGGGTGACCGGTCGGGCGCTCAAGGGGGTTCAGCCCATCGCGGAACAGGCACTGGATGCGGTGGGCGCGCGCCTCCGCGCAACTACCGATGGAGTGGTCAGCATCCGCCACACGATTGCCGGCCTCGCGGGAGTTGCATGATAGCAGCTTCTTGATTTCTGTCGGAACCTCGCGCGCCTTCCGAATTGACAAACCATCGTTTAGACCCGGCCGTTTCGTCGCTGTCAAGACGGATCACTCCGCGAAGGCTTGAAAGGTTGGAGGCTGGCAGGCGAGCAGGCCCTGACTACGTGGGAGGTGTGAACCTCATCGCAGCCCTCGGATCACCGGTGTGCGGCTCGATTCGGCGTCGTAATGGGGGACGTAGCGCGGTTATCGCGGTTATCAGCCGGGACGTTGCTCGAAAAGTTCGATTTCCGGTCCTGCCGCGGGCCAGACTGAATGCGGAATTCGGAATGCGGAATGCGGAATGACCGGGAGGGCCGAGAGACGAAAGGCCAAAGCGCTAGCCGAGATAGCTCATGGCCTATGTGGGGAGGTACTCTGGGTGCTTGGCTCTCAGCCAGGAGAGTACGTCCTCCCGTAGGGCCCTGGTGAAGGCAAGCAGTTCCTCGGCGTCGTCTTCAGACGCGCCACCGACGTAATCGTACTCCACGCGGTTCCGCTTGGAACGGCACGCATCAAGGTACGCCGCGTCATCTTTGCGATCCTCACCCAGGATGATCGGTAGGCTTTGGATCGTCCGGTAGTGTCGGAGCGTGCGTTCGGGGCGGTAGCCTTCGGCGCAGAGGAGGATGGTGCAAAGTGTGAGGCTGGTCGTATGCGGGCGCAGCCGTCCGTTATCCAGCCAGTCCTTCAAACTCATGCGGATCGCCCACCACGAAGATCTTGGGTTCCGCCAGGACCCGTGTTAGGAATGGTTCACCGGCCGATTTGCGCTTCATGAGCTCCGCCCGCCGGAGCACGTGCGGGTTGATCTCCCGTCCAATCTGGTCTGCGACACCGGAGAGAAGACTCGTCACCCCTCGGAGGCCGAGGTCGCCGATTACCATCAGGTCAACGTCGCTCCCTGCCGTTTCCTCGCCCCGCGCTATCGAGCCGAACACAAAGGCCCACTCGATTCTCGGATCTGTCAAA
>CAZXXV010000012.1:0-14721 GCA_964644725.1 uncultured bacterium | reverse complement strand
TCGGGCGTAAAGGGGGCCCGGCCGTTTCTAGGCTGTCGAGGCGTGATCCCTCTCTCGCTGGCCGCCGCGCGTTGACCGTATGCACCTCCGCCTCCGGCGGCCTCATCCGGGAGCGTTTCCCTCCCCGGGAATGGCACTGGCCCGGGTCGGGCAACTAGCCTTTTTGCTTGATCTTTCCCACCATCCGGCGTAGATTTCATCCGAGGTGGCTGGTTGCCAGGTCCGCCTCCTGGTGGACTGGCGGCTGGCCGTTTCGCCTTTTTGGGGGGGACGGTGCGGGCGGCCATCGAGGAATACCTGACCTATCTCAAGGCGGAGCGGGACGCGTCGACCCACACGCTGCGGAACTACCGGGTCGACCTCGAGCAGTTCCTGGCCTATCTTCAAGAGCGTGGCGGAGGTGAGAAAGGGCCGAGCCCCGCGGCGGTGGATCACCTGGCCATCCGGGGATTCCTGGCCCGGCTGCATGGAGCGCACTTGGCGAAGGCCAGCGTGGCGCGAAAGCTGGCGACGCTGCGCTCGTTCTTTCGCTTCCTCTGTCGCCAGGGGCACCTCAGCGCGAACCCCGCGAAGCTGGTCCAAAGTCCTCGTCTTCCGGTGCGGACGACGCCCCACCTTTCTGTGGACGAAGCCTTCCAGCTGATGGCGTCGCCCCGGAACTCCGAGGGTGAGGGGTCCTCACGGAGGGACGCCGAGATCCTCACCCTGCGCGACCGGGCGATCCTGGAGCTGTTCTACGCCTCCGGCCTCCGGATGGGGGAACTGGTGGGGCTCAACCGGTCGGATGTGGACCTTCAGGAGGGCCTCGCGCGGGTGCGGGGCAAGGGCCGCAAGGAGCGCATTGTCCCGGTGGGGAGGAAGGC
The DNA here is from genome assembly GCA_964644725.1 of uncultured bacterium. Taxonomy (GTDB): domain Bacteria; phylum Methylomirabilota; class Methylomirabilia; order Methylomirabilales; family 2-02-FULL-66-22; genus 2-02-FULL-66-22. The sequence continues at coordinate 13,858 of CAZXXV010000012.1, read as the reverse complement.
GCTGGAAGCCCTAGTTGCTTACTTGGCGAACCGCAGCGATTTGCCCGGCAAGGGTGTGGCCGATTCCAAGGAACCGGATGCAATGTTCCTGAACAATCGTGGGGGCCGTCTGACGGCGCGGAGCGTGTCCCGCATCGTCCTTCGCCACCTCCTCACGAGCGGCTTGGGGAAGAAGATCACGCCCCACGGCCTGCGGCACAGCTTCGCCACCCATCTGTTGACTGCAGGGGCTGACCTCCGGGCCATCCAGGAACTCCTTGGACACGCTCAGTTGAGCACAACCCAACGGTACACTCATGTGGGATTGGGGCAAGTCATGAAGGTCTACGACGATGCCCATCCGAGGGCGCGAGCAAGTCGGGGGCCGGCGGCCCCTGGTGCGAGGGAGCAATGAAGAGATCGGGCACGCCCGTCGTGCGCGGCACGACGATCCTGTCGGTCCGCCACCGCGGACATGTCGCCATCGCCGGGGACGGTCAGGTCTCTTTCGGCGACGTGGTGATGAAGCACACCGCCCGCAAGGTCCGGCGGATGTCCAACGACAAGGTCATCGCCGGTTTCGCCGGCGCGGCGGCGGATGCCTTCGCCCTGTTCGCGAAGTTCGAGGCGAAGCTGGACGAGTTCAACGGCAACCTCCCCCGGGCCGCGGTGGAGTTGGCCAAGGACTGGCGGATGGATCGTGCTTTGCGACGACTGGAGGCCCTCCTGGCGGTGGTGGACCGGGACCACTCCCTCATCATCTCCGGGACCGGCGACGTGATCGAGCCGGATGACGGGATCATCGGGCTCGGGTCCGGCGGGGCCTACGCCGCTGCCGCCGCCCGCGCCCTGGTAAAACACTCGGACTTAACCGCCCGGCAGATCACGGAAGAGGCCATGCATATCGCCGCCTCCCTCTGCGTGTACACCAACGACCAGATCACGGTCGAGGAGCTGTGAGAGGTGGTCAGAGTGGGGGCAGCCCTTCCCGTCAGCCTGGCCAAGGACGCGACCTTCCTGTTCCCGGAGGTGGATGTTCACGAGCTTGATATCCACGAGGACTGGAAATACATCCTCGGACGTGTTCTGGAATACGGCACCCTGGAATCCGTCCGGTGGGCGATGGAGACCTATGGGCGGGAGAGGATCAGCGAATTCATCCGAAATCGCGGGCTTCGGGTCCTGTCCAGAAAGACCGTGAACTATTGGGCGCTTCTCCTGGGCCTCCAGGACGAGGAATGCATCCAGAAATTCTTGAAGGGCCCCAGAAATCCGTTCTGGCCCAACTAGAGCGCGCGGGAATTCCATCAGCGCTGTACCTGGCTGGCGGAAGCGCCCTCGCCCTGCACCTCGGCCATCGGAAGTCCGTGGATCTCGACTTCTTCTCCTCGGAAATGTTCGAGGCCGAGGAACTGCTGACCCTCTTGCAGCAAGTTGGGCCGTTTCAGGTTCGTCGGAACGATCCGGGAACGCTTACTGCACGAGTGGAGGGAATTGAGGTTAGCTTCATCCGATACCAATACCCGATGCTCGATCCTCCGACTAAACCGGATTTCGGACCGGTGGTGGCTGGGCTCCGGGACATTGCGAGCATGAAGCTCTCGGCCATCATGGGTCGTGGGTCCCGGCGCGATTTCTTGGACCTGTACGCAGTGTACCAGCATGGCCATAGCCTGGAAGAAATCTACGCATGGTTTCAGGAAAAGTACCGCGGGATATCGTATGACCCGTACCACCTCGCCAGGAGCCTGGTCTACTTTCTGGATGCAGAAGAGGAACGGATGCCGGTCATGCTCTGGCCGTGCCGCTGGGACGAGGTGAAAGCCTTCTTCATTCGCGAATCCCAGCGCGTGTTCGGTGCCTAGCTCCATGCCCGGTTTTCGGTTGTCGGTTGTCAGTTTTCAATTTGAAATTGAGGGGTAGTTTCTAATGGACCGCTTGACTCCCCGCCAGATCGTGGCGGAACTCGACAAGTACATCATCGGCCAGCGGGACGCGAAGCGGGCCGTGGCCATCGCCCTGCGCAATCGCTGGCGCCGGCAGAAGCTGCCACCGGGGCTGCGGGACGAGGTCGCGCCGAAGAACATCATCATGATCGGCCCGACCGGCGTGGGCAAGACCGAGATTGCCCGTCGGCTGGCCCGTCTGGCCGAGGCGCCCTTCATCAAGGTGGAGGCCTCCAAGTACACCGAGGTAGGGTACGTGGGCCGGGACGTCGAGTCCATGATCCGGGACCTGGTGGAGCTGGCGGTCAACATGGTGCGCGGCGAGAAGACCCGCAAGGTGGAGGAGCGGGCGCAGGAGCTGGCGGAGGAGCGCCTGCTGGATCTTCTGCTGCCCTCGTCCCGGGTGGGGGCCGTCGGCCAGGCGGTGGCCCCGGAGGGGGGCACCGCCCACGAGACCCGGGAGAAGCTGCGCCAGCGGCTGCGCGAGGGGGCCCTCGACGACCGGACAGTCGAGATCGAGATCGCCAGCCGCGGCCTGCCCATGGTCGAGATCTTCGGCGGGCAGGGCATGGAGGAGATGCAGGAGAACCTCAAGGAGATGCTCGGCAACATCATGCCCCAGCGGACCAAGCGCCGCAAGGTCAAGGTCCGGGAGGCACGCCGCATCCTCGTCCAGGAGGAGGCGGACAAGCTGGTGGAGAGGGAGGAGGTGGTCAGCGAGGCCATCGCCCGCATGGAGAATTCTGGCATCGTGTTCCTGGACGAGGTGGACAAGATTGCCGGGCGCGAGCGGACCTACGGCCCGGACGTCTCCCGGGAGGGGGTGCAGCGGGATCTGCTTCCCATCGTCGAGGGCTGCACGGTCAGCACCAAGTACGGGCTGGTCCGGACGGACCACATCCTGTTCATCGCCGCCGGCGCCTTCCACGTCTCGAAGCCGTCCGACCTCATCCCGGAGATGCAGGGCCGCTTCCCCCTCCGGGTCGAGTTGCAGAGCCTGACCCGCGAGGATTTCGTGCGCATTTTGACCGAGCCCGAGAACGCCCTGACCAAGCAGTACACGGCCCTGCTGGCGACGGAGGGAGTGGACCTGCAGTTCACGCGAGACGCCATCGAGGAGATCGCCGCCATCGCCACCGCGGTCAACCAGGCGACGGAGAACATCGGGGCGCGCCGCCTGTACACCATCATGGAGCGGCTGCTGGACGAGATCTCCTTCGAGGCCCCGCACATGAATGGAGTCAAGGTGACGATCGCCGCCGAGGAAGTGCAGAAGAAGCTGGCGACGATCGTCAAGGATCAAGATCTCAGCCGGTACATTCTGTAAGGCCGGAGCGTTCAGCCATCAGCGGTCGGCTGTCAGCTTCGAATTTCGCGTGTTGGGATCAACGCCCCGGGTCCGGCTCGTCTCCGATTCCGGAGGCTGACGGCTGATGCCTGACCGCTGACGGCTTCGGTTCCGTCATCCCGCATCTGAGGCCTGGCTCAACCATGGACACCATCCTGATCATCGAAGACGAACGGCTGTTCCTGACACTGGCCCGGGACGGGCTGGAGAAGGCGGGGTTCGCCGTCCGGGTAGCGGAGAACGCGCCGCAGGCCCTGCAGATCCTGGAGCGGGAAGCGGTCCGAGCTGTCATCCTGGATGTGGTGATGCCCGAACTCGACGGGCTGGGGCTCTTGGCCGGGATCCGCTCGAAGTACCCCGACATCCCCGTGGTGGTGGTGAGCGGGCGGGACGCCCCCCGCACCGAGATGGAGGCCAGGCGCCTCGGGGTGGTGGAATGCCTGCGCAAGCCGCTCAACGTCGAGGAGATGGTCCGCATCGTCAGCGACGCCATTCCGTCGGAAAGCCGCGAGCAACCCGAGGGGGTGCAGTTGCCTCAACTGACGCGACTCCGGCGGAATGCCATGGAACTCTCGAACATGATCCGGTGGGACGCCCTGGGAGAGTTCCTGAAGGATAACGCGACGCTCTTCCAGCGGGTGATCGATCTCATCGCCGACGTGCTGGAGGTGGAGATCGTGTCCCTCATGTTGGTGACCGAGCCGGAGGGGACGCTCCGCATGGCCCACGCCAAGGGCCTGGACCCGGCGGTGCAGCGCCAGGCGGCCCGCCCCATGGGGGAAGGGATCTCGGGCCGGGTGGCGAAGACGGGGGAGCCCCTCCTCATCCGGGACCTGGCCCAGGATCCCGTCTACGGCAAGGGCAGCCTGCACCCCCGCTATCGCACCAACTCCTTGATGTGCGTCCCCTTGAAGGTCAACGGCAAGACCATCGGGGTCTTGAACGCCAACAACAAGGTGACAGGGGAGCCCTTCGACGAGAACGACCTGGCTCTGTTCACCACCTTCTCCTGCCTGGTCTCCCTGAGCTTTGCCACGACCCAGCTCTTCGAGCGCCTGGCCTCCTCGGTGGACGAGCTGGCCAGGACCAACGCCCGCCTGGCCCGGGTGAACGTGGACCTGGAGGCGCGGGTGCGGGAGCTGCAGGCGCTGCGGGGCCAGGGGACGCAGGCCTGAGGGGGCAGCATGGACTCACTTCCCAGCAAGGCGGAGATCATCATCGGGGCGCTGCCGTTCATCCGTGCGTTCAGCGGCAAGACGGTGGTGGTGAAGTACGGGGGCAACGCCATGGTGGACCAGACGCTCACCACGGCGGTCATCCAGGATCTCATCCTGATGCGGCTGGTCGGGATGCAGCCGGTGGTGGTGCACGGGGGCGGGCCGCAGATCGACCAGGCCATGAAGGCCTCGGGGATGCAGCCGCGGTTCGTCCAGGGCCTGCGCATCACCGACCCCGAGACGGTGCGCATCGTCGAGCGGGTGCTGGTGGGCGAGATCAACCAGGAGATCGTCGCGTGGATCCAGCGGCTGGGCGGCGCCGCCATCGGCCTCTCGGGAAAGGACGGGGGGTTGATCCAGGCGAGGAAGGCGGCGCCCGTCAAGGCCCCCGACGGACAGATGGTGGACCTGGGTCTGGTGGGGGACGTGGTGCGGGTGGAGCCCCGGCCGATCCGCGCGCTGCAGGAGGCGGGATACATCCCCGTCGTGGCGCCCACGGCCGGCGATGAGACGGGTGCCACGTACAACATCAATGCCGACCTGGTGGCAGGCGAGGTGGCGGCGGCCCTGGTGGCCGAGAAGCTGGTCCTCCTCACCGACACCGACGGGATCCTGGACAAAGCGGGGCGCCTCCTGTCCACCTTGTCCCGGCAGGACGTGGACCGTTTGATCGTGGACGGGACGATCAGCCGGGGCATGCTGCCGAAGGTCCAGGCGTGCCTCACTGCCCTGAAGGCAGGGGTGCGGAAGACCCACATCATCAACGGGACGCGGCAGCACGCGCTCATCGAGGAACTGCTGACCCCCGAGGGGATCGGGACCGAGATCGTGGCCTGATGGCCCGCCTGTTCACAGCGCGGGCGAGGAGACCCGGCCGTGGAGATGTCCATCATTGTGCTCACCGTCATCCTCGTCCTTCTGGTGGTGTTCCTGGCCAACGCCATCCGGATCGTGCCCGAGTTCCAGCGCCTGGTGATCTTCCGCCTGGGGCGTTGCATCGGGCAGAAGGGGCCAGGCCTGGTAATAATCATTCCCGTTATCGATCGGCCGGTCCGGGTGGACCTGCGGGAGCTATTCCTGCAGATCCCTCACCAGACCTGCATCACCCGCGACAACGCCCCCATTTCCATTGACTTCCTGGTCTACTGGAAGGTGGTGGATCCGTCCCTGAGCGTGATCAAGGTGAAGGACTTCGCCGGCGCCTCCCAGGGGATTGCCACCACCACGCTGCGGGCGGTGGTCGGTGACATCCTGCTGGACGATGTCCTGGCCAAGCGGGATCAGATCAACGAAATCCTCCGCACCAAGCTGGACGAGGTCACGGAACGCTGGGGCGTGAAGGTCACGACGGTGGAGATCCGGGAGATCGTCCCGCCCAAGGATGTCCAGGATGCCATGAACAAGCAGATGGCGGCCGAGCGGAACCGGCGCGCCATGGTGACCGAGGCCGACGGCAAGCGCGAGGCCGCGGTCAAAGTGGCCGAGGGCGAGAAGCAGGCCGCCATCCTGAAGGCCGAGGGCGACAAACAGGCGGCCATCCTCAGGGCCGAGGGGTTCTCGCTGGCACTGCAGAAGATATTCGAGGTGGCCAGCACGGTGGACGCCAAGACGATGGGCCTCCAGTACCTGGATGCCCTGAAGGCCCTGGGGGCCAGCCCGGCCACCAAGATCATCTTCCCCCTGGAATTCACCTCGCTGCTGCGACCGCTTTTCGAAAAGGGCTCGTAGTCCGGCGCGGTTGAGGGATCGGAGAATCCATTCGAGGTGCGATGATGACGACCACACAGGATCTGATCGCGGCATCGGCGAAGTACCTGGCCAACACCTACGCGCGCTTCCCCATCGTCCTGGTGAAGGGGCAGGGGGTGCGCCTGTGGGATTCGGACGGGAAGGAGTACCTGGACTTCGTGGGCGGCATCGCCGTGGATGCGCTGGGCCATTGCCACCCGCGGATGGTCGAGGCCATCCGGGCCCAGGCCGAGACCCTGATCCACGTGAGCAACCTGTACCACATCGAGCCGCAGATCCGCCTGGGGAAGCTCCTGTGCGAGCACTCCTTCGCCGACCGGGCGTTCTTCTGCAACAGCGGCGCCGAGGCCAACGAGGCCGCCATCAAGCTGGCGCGCAAGTACGCCAAGGACCATTGGAGCACCGACCGGTTTGAGATCGTCGTGATGCGCCATTCCTTCCACGGCCGGACCCTGGCGACGGTGACGGCCACGGGCAACGAGAAGTACTGGCATGGGTTCGAGCCGTTGATGCCCGGGTTCAAGCACGTCCCGTACAACGATCTCACCGCGGTGGAGCGGGCCATCGACTCGCACACGTGCGCCGTCATGGTCGAGCCGGTGCAGGGCGAGGGCGGGGTGAACATCCCTGGGGACGACTATCTGCCCGGCCTGCGGCGGCTGTGCGATCAGGCCGGCATCCTCCTGATCCTGGACGAGGTGCAGTCGGGGATGGGTCGCACCGGCAAGCTGTTTGCCTACCAGCATTGGGGGGCAGAGCCGGACATCATGACGCTGGCCAAGGCTCTGGCGGGGGGCATCCCCATGGGGGCCATGCTGGCCAGGGAGCACGTGGCGGCGAGCTTCGTCCCAGGCACTCACGCCTCGACCTTTGGCGGGACCCCCTTCGTGTCGGCGGTCGCCCACGCGGTGGTGAGCACCATCATCCAGGAGGATCTGCCGGGCAACGCTGCCCGCGTGGGGAAGTACTTCCTGGACCGCCTGGTCGCGCTGAAGGCGCGACATCGGATCGTGACCGCCGTGCGGGGCAAGGGGCTGATCCTGGGGATGGAGGTATCGGTGCCGGCCCGGACCATCGTGGCCGGGGGCATGGAGCGGGGGCTGCTCACCCTCACGGCCGGCGACAACGTCGTGCGGTTCGTCCCGCCCCTGATCGTCACCGAGGGCGATGTGGATCGGGCGGTCGGGATCGTCGGAGAGGTGCTGGCAGGCCTCCCGCAATAAGCCAATGTAAAACCGATCCGCCTTTGGCGGAACAACGGACAACCGGACATTCCCGTTGACCGGTTCTTCCGCTGGAGGCGGATCGGTTTTCAGTTTTTCATTGACAAGGAGTTGTTGGATGAATCGGCATCTGGTCACGCTGGACGACGTCACGCCGCGCGACGTCCAGGAGCTGTTCGACCTGGCGGCCTCGCTCAAGGCCAAGCAACAGCAGGGGATTCCCCACGTGCCCTTGCAGGGGAAGACCCTGGCCATGATCTTCGAGAAGCCCTCCCTGCGGACGCGGGTCACCTTCGAGGCCGGGATGACCCAGCTCGGTGGGCATGCCATCTACCTGGCGCCGGCCGACATCCGCCTGGGCCAGCGAGAGACGGTGCAGGACGCGGCCCGCAACCTGGAACGGTGGGTGGACGGGATCGTGGCCCGCACCTTCAGCCACCAGATGGTGGAGCGGCTGGCCCTCTACTCGCGCGTGCCCGTGATCAACGGCCTGAGCGACAGCCATCATCCGGTCCAGATCCTGTGCGACCTGTTCACCCTGTGGGAGAAGCGGGGGACGGTCGCCGGGCTCCGCGTCGCGTTCATGGGCGATGGGAACAACGTGTGCCACTCCTGGTTGCAGGGAGCGGCCAAGATGGGCGTGCACTTCACGCTGGCCTGTCCCCCCGGTTACGAGCCCGACCCGGCCGTGATGGCGCGGGCCCAGGAGGAGGCCAAGGCGAGCGGCGCCCGCCTGGCGGTGACGCACGACCCCGGCGCCGCCGCGCGGGGCGCGGATGTGCTCTACACCGATGTCTGGGCCAGCATGGGGCAAGAGGAAGAGCACGCGCGGCGTCTGCGTGACTTCCTGGGGTTCCAGCTCGACCGCGCCCTGGTGGAGCAGGCCGGCCCGGACGTCCTGGTGATGCACTGCCTGCCGGCGCATCGCGGCGAGGAGATCACCGACGAGGTCATGGACGGGCCCCGGAGCATCATCTTCGACCAGGCGGAGAACCGCCTGCACATGCAGAAGGCGATCCTGGTGCGCCTGCTGGGCAAGGGGGGAGAGCCAAGAGCCTAGAGCCGAGAGGGTCAATTGGTCAAGAAGTCAAGCAGTCAATCGGCAAGGACGAATTGACCAATAGACCAATCGACAAATTGACCGGCGAGAGCCGGGCGCTGACGGCTGACTGCTGAAGGCTGGGGGAACACGGGGGCGTAGAAGGAGCGCAAATGCGACTGGCGGAGAAGGTGGCCATGGTCACCGGCGGTGGGGCCGGCATCGGCCGTGCCATTGTCCTGGCCATGGCGCGAGAGGGCGCCGACGTCCTGGTGGCCGATATCCAGCTCGGTGCGGCGAAGGGCGTGACGAAGGAGGTGCAGGACCTGGGCCGGAAGGCGGCGGCCATCCTGGTGGACGTCAGCCGGGAGGCCCAGGTGCAGGAGGCCATCGCCGATGGCATCCGGCAATTCGGACGCATAGACATCCTGGTGAACAACGCGGGGGTCACGCCACGGCTGGGGCTGCCCTTCACGCGCCAGGACGAAGGCGACTGGGACAAGGTCTTCAACATCAACGTGAAGTCCGTCTTCTTTATGTGCAAGGCTATCGCGCCGCACTTCATGGAGCGACGGTCCGGGAAGATCATCAACATCTCCTCCATTGCGGGGCCGCTGTCCAGCCAGACCATGCCGTCCTACAGCGTCTCCAAGATGGGGGTGATCACCTTCACCAAGATCGTGGCCAAGGAGCTGGCGGCGTACAACGTCAACGTGAACGCCATCTGCCCGGGCCTCCTCTATACCGACATGTGGAAGACCATCGGCGAGGTGATCCGAGAGACGAATCCCTCCTATGCGGGCCTCACGCCCCGGCAGATGTTCGAACGGCGGGTGCAGGAGTGGATCCCGCTGAAGCGCGAGCAGACGCCGGAGGATATCGGCCACACCGCCGTCTTCCTGGCCTCGGAGGAGGCGCGCAACATCACCGGGCAGGCCCTGATGGTGGACGGCGGCGCGGTGATGTAACGAAAAACTGTTCGGTGGTGCTGCTGTTCGGCGGTTCGGCTGTTCCGGAACTGTCGAACTGCCGATCTGCGGAACAGCCGAACGCCTTTCAATTCAAGCGGGAGGGGGTAGGGGAAGGTGACCATGGCAGGGGACGTGAAGAAGGTCGTGCTGGCATACTCGGGCGGGCTGGACACGTCGGTCATCCTGCGATGGCTGATCGAGACCTACAAGTGCGAGGTGGTGGCCTTCGTGGCCGACATCGGCCAGGGCGAAGAGGTGGGGCCGGTTCGCGAGAAGGCGATCCGGACCGGCGCCAGCAGATGCTACGTCGAGGATCTGCAGGACGAATTCGTTCGGGACTTCGTCTTTCCCTGTCTCAAGGCCAACGCCCTGTACGAGGGGCGATATCTCCTCGGGACATCCATGGCGCGGCCCCTCATCGCCAAGGGTCAGATGGCGGTGGCGAAGAAGGAGGACGCGGACGCCGTGTCCCACGGTGCCACCGGCAAGGGAAACGATCAGGTCCGCTTCGAGTTGACTTACTACGCCATCGATCCCCACATCCGGATCATCGCGCCGTGGCGCGAGTGGACCTTCCGCTCGCGCACGGACCTCGTGGAGTACGCCAAGAAACACGGCATCCCAACTCCAGTGACGGCCGAGCGACCTTACTCCAGCGATCGGAACCTGTTCCACATCAGCTTCGAGGGGGGCATCCTGGAGGATCCCTGGGCCGAGCCGCCGGAGAAGATGTACGTCCTCTCGGTCTCGCCCGAGGTCGCTCCCAACCGGCCGACGTACGTCGAGATCGACTTCGAGCGGGGCGCCCCTGTGGCCGTGGACGGGGCGCGGATGGGGCCCGCGGCCCTGCTGGCGCACCTGAACCAACTGGGGGGCGAGAACGGGATCGGCCGGGTGGACATGGTGGAGAACCGCTATGTCGGGATGAAGTCGCGCGGGGTGTACGAGACCCCGGGTGGCACCATCCTCCAGGCGGCGCACCGGGCGGTGGAATCCATCACCATGGACCGCGAGGTGATGCATCTCCGGGATTCGCTGATCCCGCGCTTTGCCGAGATGGTCTACTACGGCTACTGGTACTCGCCGGAGATGGAGCTGCTGCGGGCGACGATCGACGAGTCGCAGAAGACCGTGACGGGCACCGCCCGCCTCAAGCTGTACAAGGGGAACTGCGACGTGGTCGGGCGCAAATCCCCGGTGTCCTTGTACGATCCCGAGTTCGCCACCTTCGAGGCGGAGCAGGTATACCAGCAGGGGGACGCCACCGGCTTCATCCGGTTGAACGCCCTGCGCCTGCGGATTCGCGCCCTGACCCAGGCGCGGAAGAAGGGCTGAATGCACCTCCGCACGGAGGCTCAAACTGGAGGGGAAGAAGATCATCTCGGGGGTGAGCACGTGGGAAGAGCTGGATTGACTCTGGGAGCGACGGCATGAGACGAAAAAAGCCTTGGGGCGGCCGGTTCGAGGGTGAGACGCACGCGCAGGTCGAGGCCTTCACGGCCTCGATCCATTTCGATCGGCGGTTGGCCGCACACGACATCGCGGGCAGCATCGCCCACGCCCGGATGCTGGGGAAGTGCGGCATCCTGAGCAAGAGCGAGGTGGATGCCATCGTGGCCGGCCTCGGCGAGATCCGCAAGGATATCGAGCGGGGCGAGTTCCACACTGACCCGGCCCTGGAAGACATCCACATGCACATCGAGCACCGCCTGCGAGACAGGATTGGGGAGGTCGCGGGCAAGCTCCACACCGCCCGCAGCCGGAACGACCAGGTGGCGCTGGATCTGCGCCTCTTCCTGCGGGAGGAAATTGGCCAGATCCGCGACCGGATCCGTAGGCTGCAAGAGGAGCTGGTGGCCAAGGCCGAGGTCCACCTGGGAACCATCATGCCGGGCTACACCCACCTCCAGCGGGCCCAGCCGATCCTCCTGGCGCACCACTTCCTGGCCTACTTCGAGATGTTCCAGCGCGACCGGGACCGCTTCGCCGACTGCCTCGCGCGGGTGAACGTCCTGCCGCTGGGCGCGGGGGCCCTGGCGGGGACGACGCTGCCCATCGACCGCGCCTACGTGGCCAAGCTGCTGGACTTCCCCAAGATCGCCAGCAACAGCGAGGACGCGGTGGCCGACCGGGATTTCGCCGTCGAGTTCCTGGCATGCTGCGCCATCCTGGCCATGCACATCTCCCGTCTGGCGGAGGAACTGGTCCTGTGGGCCAGCGCCGAGTTCGGCTTCATCGAGCTGCCCGATGCCTTCGCCACCGGGTCCAGCATGATGCCGCAGAAGAAGAACCCGGACGTGGCCGAGCTGGCCCGGGGCAAGACAGGACGGGTGTACGGTGCCCTGCTGGCCTTGCTCACCCTGCTCAAAGGGCTTCCGTTGAGCTACAACCGCGACCTCCAGGAGGACAAGGAGCCGATCTTCGACGCTGCGGATACCGTCCGGCAGACGCTGGATGTGCTGCGCCCGATGCTCAAGGCCATCAAGTTCCGTCCCGAGCGGATGCGCGCCGCCGCGGCCGACGGGTTCCTGAACGCCACGGACCTTGCCGACTACCTGGTCACGAAGGGCGTGCCGTTCCGCGAAGCGCACGAGACGGTGGGCCGCATCGTCCGGGAATGCGTGGAATCGGGGCAGCGGCTGGAGGATCTGCCGCTCTCGCGCCTGCGCCATTACTCCCGGGCCTTCGAGGAGGATGTCGCCAAGTACATCCGGCTGGAGGCCTGCGTGGAGCGGCGGCGCTCGGCCGGCGGCACCAGCTCGCGCCTGGTGGGGGAGGCCATCCGCCAGGCCAAGAAGACCTTGCGCATGCCATGAGGATTCCCCGGCCGCGATCCCTCTCCGGGCGGATGCTCCTTGGCTCCGTCCTCTTCGTCGCGGGCTTCCTGGGCTGCGGGCGGAGGGGCGCACCGGTGCCGCCCCGGCCCCTGGCCCCAGCTGCGGTGGGAGCGCTCCGCGCGGACCTGCGCGACAGCGCCATCCTCCTGACCTGGAGCCGGCCCACCCGGAATGAGGACGGCTCGCCCCTGACCGATCTCCTCGAGTTCCGGCTCTTTCGGGCCGTCGGCCCGGCGGCGCCCCGGGAGGCCAGAGGGGCCCCCACCTTCATCTTGCTGGCGACGGTGCGAGCCGACCAGCCTGACAATGCCGTCGTTCAGGGCGTCCAGTATGCGTTTCGGGATGACGGGGGCAGTGGGGGGCTCACGCCCGGCATCCGGTACAGCTACCGGGTGCAGGCGGTGAATCGCCGTGGGGTGGTGGGCGCGCGGTCGGCGGAAGTCTCCGTGGATTTCACCCTGGCTCCGCCGCCACCGGTCGGCCTGGTTGCGGTTGCGGGAGATGGTGTGGTCAACTTGACGTGGCAGCCACCCGCAGGCCCTGCCCCGGTTGGCGCCCCGCCGCCGCGGAGGTACAACATCTACCGCGGCCTGCAGTCCGGGGCATATGCATCCCAGCCCGTCAACGCAGGACCGGTCGTCGAAACGCAGTTCCGCGACGCCGCGGTGGAGAACGAGACCACCTATTACTACGTGGTGCGGAGTGTGGGGGGCGAGCGTCCGCCGTGGCGCGAGAGCACGAACTCCAACGAGGTGTCGGCCACGCCGGAGGACCTCACCCCCCCGGCCCCGCCCCAGGGGCTGGTCGCCATCCCCGCGCCGGGCGTCGTCTCGGTGAGCTGGAGCGCCAATAGCGAGCCGGATCTTCTCGGCTACCTGGTCTACCGGTTGGAGCCGCCTGTCCTGACCCCGGTTCGCCTCACTGACGCCCCCGTCCAGACCACGACCTTCACCGACCGGACGGTTCGCGCCGGGGCGAGCTACATCTACACCGTTACCGCCGTGGATCGTTCCGCCCACCGGAACGAAAGCGCCCCGTCTGCCGAGGTCACTGTAAACCTCCCATAGCAAGCTCCTGAAGAAGGGCTCGCTATGCACCCTCGACGTCTTCTTGTGGCCCCTCGGGGACTTCTCGGGGATTCTTCCTCGGGTGGGCAAATCGCGGGGGACGGCGGGGCGGCAGGAACGGTGGCCGATTGGCCACCCCACTCCAAGAGCGCTTGATGGGAGGAGTCGGGTTAAGGTATTATAGGTGGTAGCGCAGTCTTGGTAATTGCGACGCGCCTTGCGAGCTACACCTGCGATCGTCAGTCTAACGTATTGGCTGTAGTCTCGGTGCGGGGATGCATCCCCGGGCTCTCCCGGAGGGCTTCGCATCCTCGTTCCCTAATCAGTCGGCTGGGCCCCCGCTCAAAGGGATGCTATCCTCTCGCCGTGAGCAGGGGCTGTGGGTTGCCTAAGATGCCCTCGTGGGCGTACGCATGAACATTATGGCGAGGTAGGCAGGAGAGTGTTTCGAATCAAGGGCGGGGCAAGTTGCCCATGATGAC
>CAZXXV010000011.1:0-19704 GCA_964644725.1 uncultured bacterium | reverse complement strand
TTGGCTTCCCGGCGACGGAGACGAAGGACTGCTTCGTCACCCGCCCATTCTGCGCAGTCACCCTTCACAGAAACCCGGCGGGGAGGCCGGGCAGGGGGAGGGCCAAAGCGGCAGGCGAGGTCAGTTCCGTTCGATGGCTTCCAGCGCGCGGGCCAGATCCCCTTTGATCCGGACGTTGATCTTCAGCCGATTCAGCAGATCCGGCTGGTGCGCCGCGAGGTACTCCACCAACGCCTCTGCATCCAACGGGGCCGTGCGGGGCTGCGTATCCAGGATCCAGTCGGTCAGCGACTCTTTGTACACGCGCCGGCAGTCCGGATCTTGGTAAATGATGTCCAGGATGCGCTGCGCTAACGGGTCGTCCACGGCGGCCTCCTCACCCCATTCAATTTGGCTTTCGTACCACGCCCATTCTGCGCGGTCAAGCTTCCGACGAAAGGCGCCAGGGCATAGGGCCTGACGCCGTCACGATCTGCGAGGGGCCGCCCACCCCGCCCCTCAGGCGGGGCCCTTGCGCCCTCCCACCAGCGTCCGCAGCATGTCAATGGGGAGCGGGAAGATGATGGTGGAGTTCTTCTCGGTCCCGATCTCCGTCAGGGTCTGCAGATAGCGAAGCTGGATGGTGATGGGCTCCGAGGCGATCACCTGGGCCGCCTGGGCCAGCTTCTCCGAGGCCAGCAGCTCCCCCTCGGCGTGGATGATCTTGGCGCGCTTCTCCCGCTCGGCCTCCGCCTGCTTGGCCATGGCGCGCTGCATCTCCTGGGGCAGGTCGATGAACTTGACCTCCACGGCGCTGACCTTGATCCCCCAGGGCTCGGTGTGCTCGTCGATGATCCGCTGGAGCTTCTGGTTGATCTTGTCCCGCTCGGAGAGCAATTCGTCCAGTTCCGACTGGCCCAAGACGCTGCGCAGGGTGGTTTGGGCGATCTGGGAGGTGGCGAATAGGTAATCCTCCACTGCCACTATGGCTCGTTCCGGATCCATAACCCGGAAGTAGATGACGGCATTCACCTTGAGCGAGACGTTGTCCTTGGTGATGGTGTCCTGGGAAGGCACGTCCATGGCCACGGTCCGTAGGCTGACCTTCACCATCTTGTCGATGACGGGGATCAGCAGGATCAGCCCGGGGCCGTTCCCGCCTCCCCCGGGATTGATCAGCGCCTTGGACAGCCGGCCCAGGCGGAAGACGACCGCACGCTCGTACTCCCGCAGGACCTTCACTGCGCTGGTGAGGATGTACAAAAGCACGATGATGACGAACAGCGTCGGGACGACTGCAAACGGCAGTATGTTCATCCTGACCTCCCCGTGGCGACGGGTTCGGATGCCGCCGTCGCGCGCTGGACATGGACAACCCGCAGCGTGAGGCCGTCCATCCCAGTGAGTTTCGTAACACGCCCATGCTGCGCAGTCAGGCTTCCGTGGCCTTGGCGAGGCGGCTCAACGGCCGCCCCGCCCCAGGGGCCCTGGAGGCTGATTCCGGCCTTATCCGCCCAAGGCCGCGACGGCCTTGGGAACGTTCGACGCGCTGAGGACGGCCGCGACCGGCCCTGCGCCGCCTGTCGTGGCGTAGGCGCACTTGATGTTGACCTTGGCCTCCGCCAGCTTCTGCGCCCCCTCGGCCAGCGCGTCGGGCGGATTCTCCAGCGAGACGGAGATCGCTTCCTCGCGCCCGCACCGGAGCTTGGCGGCCTTCAGGGCGGCCTCGGCCTTGGCGGCATCAGAGACCAGCAGGCGAATCTTCCCTCGACCGGCTGTCTCTCCGGCGCAGAGCTCCTCGATGCTGACCCCCGCCTCACCCAGGGGGTCCGCCACGCTCGCCAGCACTCCCGGCTTGCTTCGCAGGTTCAGCACGAGCTGCGCGACCTTTGGCATGTGCGCGCCCTCCTCTGCTAGGGGTAGCGGTAGACGCCACCTCTGCCCCTGCGAGACTGCCCCCTGTCGCGGCCGTCGCCATCATCGCCTCGGAGCGCGGTCGAGCGAGCGGTACGGGGTTTCGGAACACGCCCAGTCTGCCCCACCATCGTCCAGAAACCGGGCCAGCGCGAGAACCGCCTTCCCATCGTATAGCGCGGAGCACCGGTCGCTCGGGTTGAGTGCATCACGGAGACCCAGGGCTGCTCCGTCCCCTATCCCGCCGGAGCCGCTCCTGCACGCTGGACGGGTGGGCCTGCCGTTCGCATTTGGGTCACCTGGAGGCGCACCGCCTCGCGCCAGCGCCGCCAGAAAAGGCAGAGGCTGATCGCGCCCACGATCACTGGGCCCGCGAGCACGCTGAGATCCGTTGGGACGACGGCGAGCATCAGCCAGGGCACCGCGTCCCAGAGCCCATGCAAGACGACGACACACCCATACGCTCCGAGCACCTTCCGATTGATGTGAAAGCCCCCGGCCGTGCTCTCGCGGAACAAGACCCCCGCCACCAGGCCGGTCCAGGTCCCGTGCCCCAAGGGGGCGAAGAGGCCGCGCATCAACATCACGGTCACGGTGAGGGACAGGTTTCCCCCGCTGCGCACAAACGCGCCGAAGGCGTAGCCCAGGCTCTCGAGCGCCGCGAAGCCCGTGCCGGCTGCGACACCCAGGATCAGCCCATCGAGTTCCGCGTCATGCCGCTGGCGCCGGGCGATCACCAGCACGCCCAGGAGCTTAGCGCACTCTTCAATCAGCCCGATGGCAAAATCGGAAACGAAATCCAACCGGCGAATGACGAGCGGTTCCAGCACCGCAGCCGCGAAGACGCCCAGCACGCCGCCATAGAAGAAACTCAGAATGGTGGTGCGGAGGGACAACTCGCTGAGGTGCCGATGCTCGTAAAAGAATGCCACGTAGGTGGCCGGCACCATGAAGCTGCCCAACAGCACCACCGTCGGAAAGAGGGCGGGATTGTCCGTCAGAAGCAGGAGGGCGAGCCCGAGCACATAAAAGCCGAGCGCGGTCCGCAAAATCCGCCACCAGGCGCTGGTACGTTCTGGCTGAACCGGTGCTCCTGGCGCTCCCGGCATTGGTGCCATTCCGCGTTTCCCTCTCTCCGGGCGTCCCCGCTCGCCCAGCCCTGCAGGCCGGTTTCCGGCCGCGGCCAGACGCGCTTCACCAGACCCCGAAGACCACTGTCGAGCTGGAGGTGGGCGTCTTCATGCTCGTTCGTCCCGTGGTGAGGCTACCGGCACCATAAAATCTGGCTCGCTTCCAACGGAATGCAAGCCACAGGATGGCGGGGGATGATGCGGGGCGTATACTACCTGAACGGGTGCAATGCAGGAACGCTCGCATGGGAGGTGAATCCCTCTATTGCGCCCGGCATCTCCTCGCTGGCCTCCCTGACCTCTCGGAGCGGCGCCTCTTCCTCCCCGGAATCAGCGAACAGCTCCACCGGCACCCCCACATCGGGCCACCGCACCCAGGTGTCCCTGGACGTCGAAGCTGCAGCGATCCCCTTCTTGGACGACGCTCAAGTTCCCGAAGCGGACATCGTGCCAGCGCTCCGCCAGCCGCTGGGCCCAGGCAGGGAGGTCCCTGCGCTCGTGACCATTCTTCGCAGTGCCGCCGCCGAAGCCACGGGCCGCGGGTAGATAGAGACGCTCAGCATACTCGCGCAGCGTGCGGTTGCTACTGACCTGTGGCGCGCGGAGGGCCAGGCTGGCGCGCATCCGCTCCACTCAGTCGTGCGGGATTCCGTCTGCGTCGCGCGCATCGAATTCCGGGACAACCTCGTCTTCGAGCAGGTGATACAGCGCCTCGGCCTCTCTCCCGTCCCATTCAGGCTCCACATATTCCCGCCCGTCGCCCAGCGCCCAGCCCACTGTAGGGGAGGATACCTCGGCTCACCAGCCGTCCAATTCGGAGAGGTTCAGGCCGCCATTCGCCAGCACCTTCATACCGCTGGTGCCGCAGGCCTCCCAGGGCCGGCGAGGCGTGTTGAGCCAAAGGTTCACCTGTAGTCCACAGCAACTCGGTGCCTGCTAACGATGCTCTTCATGGGGAATTCGGCGACAACACAAGAGCGGATGGAGTTTCTGCGGACCACCGCAGGTCAGCCGGCGCATCGGGCGCAGTCGGAGGAATACCACCGGCGTGCGAACGGGGCTGAGAGTGTGTGAAGAAATCGTCGCTGGGCCGAGAGCGTGACTGTAACCTCTTGATTTTCCATGGGTGAAAAATGCGCTTGACGCTGATTCGCCAATATTTTCACACACTCTGGGCTCTACTGCAAGAGTGTCTGGGATTCACCAGTCAGACGGACGTCGCCCTTGGCGGAACCGAAGGCGAAGGCGTAGTGACTGGGGCTGGACCGGCGAAAGTCGCAGATAAGTTGGACGAGCCGCCCGAGGTCGTAGTCGCTTATTGGTTCTCCGTACTTCCGGTGACGGAGGAAGGCCACCGCGAGGCGTACCATGTCGTACCGCTCGTACCGAAGCGTTTCGGTCAGCTTCGCCTTTTGATCGTGGACGAGGGCCGACAAGCGCTCGAAGTCAATCCGTTTCCACAGAGAACACAGCTCACCCGATCGTAGACTCTCCGGATACTGGTGCACGACGTTTTGGGAGGTCCTACCGTCGTCAGGGTCTGTCGTGTCGTAGCCGAGGTCGACACCAGCACCTGCGAAGTACCCTACGAACTGGTTCCAGTCGTGGAGGTTGATTGGGTCGTTCGTGCTGGGTTGCATCTATGAGAAACCGTCGCGGCCGAAGGCCCACTCGTAGAGGTACGTCTCGCGGAGGTCCTGCTCCCCAAAACTGATTGATCCCAAGACCCGGGGAACGTGTGCGAACACGTAGACTCCGCTCCGATAGAAGTGGTCGTCCAGCTTCTTGGCGACGAGGTGGCGGATGAACATCTCGTGGCCGACCATCGGGGCCTGATTGTACTCGATCCGGAGGGCGGCGGCGACACCCTCCTGGGTCACTATGGTTTCCCCGAGGCCCGGAAACAGCGTCCGGAGTTCCACGATAATCCTGACCTCGCCCCCTGCGCCCGCCTTGCGGATGGGCTCGACGACTCCGGTTTGCACGGCCATGGGAGGGTCTCCTCTGTAGTCATCCAGACGGGAGCGCTGGCTAGCTATGTATTATCTTGTTCCGGAGAAGTCCCCGGGTCATACGTTCTTGTGGCATAAGGCGCCTGGTGTTCTTAGCGTAGAAGTCGCATAAGCGCTATATGTGTAGCCTTTGCGCACCTATTCCTCTGGCCAGGGCGGCCGCGTAGCGCGTGGCGTAATCAGCGGGATGCGAGAAATCCGTGGGGAAGAGGATATGTCCGATTCCCATGGTCGCACCCTCGTGGGTCCGCGAACCTGCGGGGACTGCTAGCGAAACTCCCAACTGTGCGCTGACCACCCCTTGCCCGGTTCCCCTGTCCCCGGCCGAAGCCTATCTCGTGAACCTTGGGGGACGCACCGTGAGCACCGGGCAGGGCGCCCGGCGCACCACGTTCTCGGCCACGCTCCCCATCAAGACATGCTGCAGCCCGGTGCGGCCGTGCGTGGCGAGGACGATCAGGTCGCAGCGAAGGCGCTTGGCCACGCGCAGGATCTGGTCGAAGGGCACCCCCTGTACCGGGACGCTGTGGATCCGGAGGTTCGACACTTTGCCCTTGACCTGGTCCGTGACCCGGCGGAGTTCGGCCTTCCCTACCGCGCGGTTCTCGCGCTCAAGCTGCTCCCAGGCCGCCCCCGCCATCTCGGGAATGGCATACAGCGCGGCCGTGGGGAGGACGTGGAGCACCACCAGCTCCGCCCCGCTCTCCGCCGCCAGCTTCAGTGCGTGGGGAAGCGCGGCCTCGGCGAGCGGGGAAAAATCCGTCGGCCACAGGATCCGGCGGTAGGCCCTGGCGACCTTTTCCTTTCCTCGTGTGCTCATCTGCCACCCCCCTGGAGGATCATCCGGGCAGTTGGCCCGTCGCCGGACGTTTCGGCGAAAGAGAACTCCCGGCGACGCGTGGTCCTCCTGGTGGCTTTATTGGATCGACCGAAGGCGTCTCCACAACCACCGAGGCACCCTCGGACCCTCAGAGGCCCTCCCCGGCTTGCCGCAACTGTGCGGTTCGCGCCACACACGCAGCCAGGAGGAGGGCCAGCCCGAAGGCAAGTAGATGGTTGATTTCGCCCTCGCACGACACACCTCATGAACTCACCAGTTCGCGACTCACAGTCCCCTCGCGTCACTGGTGCTCCGGATACCTCCCGGACACCCGCATCAACAGGACGGGAACCCCGGCGTTCCGGACGACCTCCTCGGCGACGCTGCCCATGACCAAGCGGCTCAATCCGCTGCGCCCGTGCGTCGACATCGCCACCAGGTCCATCTTATTATCCGTGATGTGGTTGATGATCTCGCCCGCTGCTTTTCCATAACGCACGGCAGTGCCGACGCGGACGCCCTTGTCGGCAAGCTTCCCTGCCAGGGCCTCGACGTACTCCTCGGCCTCGTGGACAACGCGCACCTCCTCTTCTGTCGGGTCTACGCCCGGAAAGACGTGGGCAATAGCGACGCGGAGGAGCAGCACCTCGGCCCCGAGGGCTCTCGCCAGTTCGGTCACCTGGGGGAGGATGGCTTCGGCCAAGGGGGATCCGTCCAATGGCACCAGGATTTTCTTGAACATCGAACTCACCTCAACAGATCGGCACCTATTGCATCCCTTTCGAGGCCTGCCGGGACTTCACACGTGTTGCGGGTCACTGGCCGGCTGATCCGCCCACGACCGACCGATGTGCCGACGGCTTCAGCCAGGCGGTTACCCGTTCCAGTCGCCTCGGTGGCTGGTCGGGCGTACCGACAACCCCCCGGCACGACATCCACCTGCAAGAGCACAGCGCCTTTGAGTGGCGCGCGCGGAAGCTGGAGAGGAGATGCGTCATGTCCTGCCCTTTGCCATCCGGGGCATTGCCTCCGACACCAGCTCGGAGTTCATCAATGCCGACCTGCACGGATACTGCCACGGCTACGGGATCCAGTCCACCCGGGGCCGACCGTACCAAAAAGACGACAACGCCCATCACGCCCTGGCCCAGCACCCCGCCCTCCCTCGGCTAAGGGCGAGTCGCCCACCCCTCAGGGCGGTCGACCGGGGGCCCATCCAGACGGCCTCCGCACGGATCCCGGGGCTCCACCTCTGCCAGGCCGAGCTGGCCCGGTTGGCGGCCGCGAACAAGGCGGCAATCCGGAAGCTCCTCGACGCCTCGGTGCGGGCCTCCCTCGGGCTCAAGCGCAAGCTCCGGGAGGCCGACTTCCCGCATACCCGGCGCTACGTCCTGGGCCTCATCGGGGACGGGCTGGCCTCGCTTCGCCACCTCCTCACAACTCGCCAGACCCTTCCGCTCTCCACCGACCGGCTGGTGAGCATCTGGATTTGAATGCTCCTCTGCCTCAAGCAGATCGCCCGTCGGTGCTCCGCACCCGGAGCGCTCAATATGCTCGCCGCTTGCCTCATCCATGCCCTGCACCCGACACGCTACGCGGAGGCTGAGGCAGTCCCTCCAGGCGAGAAGCTTTCTCAAGTCTCGATCTTGATCACCTCTCTGGAGACGTTTTGGGCATCATGAGCGCCCCCTACTTTGAGACAAGCACTAAGTTTGAGACAACCCCCCTTTTTTTAAGGGTGGCTTCCTGGTGAAAACACAATCCCTTTCATGCCTTCAAGAAATGACCAGTAGAGAGTGCGGGCATCGTTTTTTTCCAGCACAATCTCTATGGATGTAAAGGGCTTTCTCCATAACGCATACCACACCGTTAGGACCGGGCGGGTCAGATACCATTTGGCCGGATATTGGATGCTCCAAAGCGATGAGATCATGTCCGTCGGTTTGGGCCTTACGGAGATCGATAAATTCTCTTCCAAGATCAGGGTATAATTGGTGGGCATGTCCTTCAGCTCCAATGTCTTCATGCTGAATTCTTCGTCCTTATTGTTGGTTCTGGGCTTTATCATTCCGCGCTTTGGAGAAAAAAACGTGCTCTTTTTGAGCAGCGACGCTGCTTTTGCGGCTGAAGCATTTCCCCAAAGACGGACCGCTTCTATTTTCAATTCTCTGAAAACCAGCCCTCTTGCTTTCAGGTAGACCCTTTTGTCCTTGAGATCGAAGATAAAATAGATATGCGGGGTCTGTGCAATTTCAAGCTCTGTCTCAAGCAGTTGGTTTTGATGCTTAACGGAGTCCTCCTCTGTGCTGATTGCATCAGTAGCCATCAGGGGGATAAATAGAATAGGAATCCATCTCAAAGACTTCATCAGTAAATGTATAACTTCGTGCCGATATCCGCTGCCCTATAAACCGCTTTGAGGTCATCATCACCCAGTCTCACGCAACCATGTGTCACGTTCCTGCCGATGAGCCTTGTATAAAGGGTTCCGTGTATGAGATAGGCATTCCCAAAACCGAGCGCGTAATCTCCCAAAACACCCTCCTCAATTCGATCCCTGGCATTCTTGGGTTTAACCTTGCCCTCCTCTACAAATGCCCAGTCTGGCCTTATCCATACGGGGTGGTGCTTCTTTGACTCGATTTTATATTCTCCCCTCGGCGTGTCGAATACCCATTGCCTCTTTCCGTTCGGGTCCACTAGGACACTGCCGCTTCCACTTGACACAATCGCCTCGCGGATTAGCGCTTTCTTGTTCCTAACATAAAGCATGTTTCTGGGAGTGTCTATAACGATATAAACCGTTTGGGGGGCGAGGCCTTCAAGGCTTTCTTTGAGCACCCTGTTTCTTGCTTTAAGTTCGTCAACGCGTTCACCTGTGGCTTTTCCGTTTGATGAATGGGTCTCGTCGCCTGAGCCATTCCGCAAAGCAATATAAAATCCCGCGATCTCAACACCAAGGAATATTGCAAGTGAAATAAATAGCGTGTTAAAGAAATGTTTCTTGTACTTCATGTTTCACAATCGATTTAAAGCAGATGATATGTTGTTCTTATAGTCTGTCGAACCTACGATGGTCACATGTGTCCCTACATCGACCATATCAAAAATTTCACCCATATGGTTGTTATCCAGGGCAATACATCCATAGGTCATGCCGTCTTTCCCCCCGCCGTGAATCTCAACCAGGCCTCCGATCCCGACAGAACGGGGTATTTTCCCTCTTCCTTTGGCAGAAATAAACTTCTTCTTGTCCTCTTCATTTGGGTAATTGATCAACAAAGCCTTGTAATACTTGCTGTTCGGAAGCTTTTTGATGATCGAGTATTTCCCTTCCGGGGTTGCACGATCGCCTGCACGGAGTTTGAGAGATGAACCATGTCGGCCGATGGCGATTGGATAAGTTTTGACTAGATTGCCGTTCCGGTACAAAATCAACCTGCGATCAATCTTGCTCACGACAATCGCTATGTTCCGCCTGTGTCTTGATTGCGAAACGGTCTCCTCAACCCATCGTCGCCATTTCGCGATCTGGGTTTGATCGGTATATCTTGTGAGGATAGGGGCCAGGGTGCGTTGAGCATCCCCAAGATAGCCATTCAGACTTTTCAATCTTTCCTGGGCAGAATCAAATTCTCCTTTCTTATACAGCGCCTCAGCCTCGGTGACTGCTAGCTCCGCCTTTGTGAGATTTGTCCTCGCAAGATAGCCCTCATTGATCATAGACGCTAGCTGCGTGAGGTTTTCTATCTTGGCTTGACAGGTAGCTATCTGCCTTTCTACATCGGAGGCCCTTAAACTTTTCTGCTCCTGGATCGCGATTCGAAGCCTTTTGCCTTCCTTCAGGAGTTCCCTGAGTTGAGCTTGCACATATCCATAATCTCGGAAGAGGGAAAATTTGGAGTTCTCTCTGATCAGGTCGTCCTTTGCCTTTCTGAGAGCAGACTTGTACCTTTGGTATTCTTGGGGGGCGTACAGTGGACCACCTATCCCCCAGAGGTCGTGTTCCAGGATCTCTGCCTGCTTTACTTCCTGGGGGATAGGTGGTCCCGTACATCCAAAGAGGAATAAACTGAAAATCCCCAGAGAAACAAATCGACGAAATGCCTTCATTGAAAGGGGATTAGGTTATTTCTTCGCTTTCTTCGCTGCCGCTACCTTCTCCATGGCCTTCTTGACCTGGTCCGATACGGCCGCTGCCTTCTCGCTTATGGCCTTTGCCTTGTCCGCCGCGGGCCTGTAATCTTCGGCTGCCACCAGCTTCTCTACCTCTGCGAGGCCCTCTTCAAGGCCTTTGACATCCGCCATCATCGCCTCGATCTCGGCCCTTGATTCCTTTCCAGCGGGAGCCTTTGCAAGAAGTTTTTTTGCCTCATCCACTGCTCCCTTTGCGGCATTCTGGGCCGCTGTCGCATTATTCTTGGCCTGTTCCTTTTTCGCCGCGATGGTGGGCTTGAGGGTATCGGCATCGGCTTTGACCTTTACGAGCATCTCCTTTGCCTTATCGTAGCTCTTGAACCACTTCCCTTCCTGGGCTTTGATCTCGTCATTGGCCGCTGAAAGCTGATCATTGAGCTTCTTCAAGTCCTCTGGGGCATATTTCTCCGCTCCTGCGGTGGCCGCCCCCTGGATCGAAGCCTTTGCCGCATCCAGTTCCTGGGCAGGCGGACTTGAACAACCTGTCATCATAAATATGCCTGCCATCCCCAATACAACATACCTCATCACCTTCTTCATCTCTTCCTCCTTTTAGAGTTGTGGGTGACAGCCTTTACCTGGTCGAAGAACAAAGGGGCGTAGGGTACCTTTTCCGGTGTGCAACCCGGGCTGTTCCTCACGGACGGAGAGAGGAGCCCCTACGCCATGCAGAGAATACCACCGAGCACCCCGATGTGAGAAGCCCTGCCCCGCGACCTCCAGGCCGGCTTTGCCTATCATTCCCTCCGGCAGTTCGTCCGCCGGGCGGCCGAGTACGTCCTCCAGCTCGGCGTGGAGGACGTGGTCACCGCTCATTCGCCCTGCTCCAGGAGACCGTATCGCCTCAACTTGTAGTGTAGTGCTCGCGGACTGATGCCGAGGATGCTTGCCGCCTTCTCGCGGTGGCTCGTGATTTCCAGCAGTGTCCGGCGGATCACCTCGCGCTCGATCTCCCACATGGGCCGCCCCAACGGGATCCTGATGGCCTTGTCCGCCTGGTCCTGGGATTGGATGGCGGGAGGAAGGTGGGCGGGCCGGATCACGTCGTCTTGAACGACCACCGTGAGACGCTCGACGACGTTGCGGAGCTGGCGCACGTTCCCCGGCCAGTCATAGGTCAGCAGCGCGCGCATCGCCTCGCGGCTGATGGTCTTGGGTGGGCGCCGGTGTACTTGAGCGAATTCCTCCAGAAAGACTTCGAGCAGTAGCGGAATATCTTCCCGCCGCTCGCGCAAGGGGGGCATGGCAATCGGGACGACGTTCAGCCGGTAGAAGAGGTCCTCGCGGAATAGCCCCTCCCGAACCCGCTGCTCGAGGTCCCGGTTGCTGGCGGCGATGATCCGGAGATCCACCCGGATCAGTCGGGTCCCCCCCAGGCGCCGGAATTCCTTCTCCTGGACCACGCGGAGAAGGTCCACCTGGCTCTTCAGGCTCATCTCTCCGACTTCGTCCAGGAACAGGCTCCCCCCTTCGGCCAGCTCGATCCGCCCCCGCTTGGCCGCCGCGGCCCCGGTGAACGCCCCCTTCTCGTAGCCGAACAGCTCGCTCTCGAGCAGCGTCTCGGGCAGGGCCCCGCAGTTGATGGCCACGAAGGGACCGTCCCGGCGGCTGCTCCGGTGGTGGATGGCTCGGGCGACGAGTTCCTTGCCGGTGCCACTCTCCCCCTGGAGCAGCACGGTCGCGTCGGTCTGGGCCACCTGGTCCACCACCTCGTACACGCGCCGCATGGCCTGGCTCTGCCCGACCACGCTCTGAAACTCGTCCCGGACCCGTAGGCGCTCTCGGAGCTGCAGGTTCTCGATGCCCATGAGCTGCCGCTCCAGAGCTTTCGCGACCAGGAACGGGAGCCGGGCGGAGTCCACCGGCTTGGTCAGGTAGTCATAGGCGCCCAGCTTCATGGCCTCCACGGCCGATTCCACGGTCCCGTAGGCCGTCATGAGGATGACCTCGATGCTGGGGTCCGCCTCCTTGGCCGCCCGCAGAACCGCCATCCCGTCGGCGCCTGCCATCTTCAGGTCCGTGATGACCACCTGGAATGGGCGGTCGCGGAGCGCGGCCAGGGCCGCGGTACCATCGGAGGCGATAGCCACCTCGTGGCCCTGCTTGGTCAGGATCTTGGCAATGGCCTCCCGGATGTTGACCTCGTCATCCACCACGAGGATCCGGCCCTGTTGACTCGCCATCAGGCCAACTCCATGGGCTGGGGGCGCGGGGAAAGCGGCAGCCGGACCGTCATCGTGGTCCCCGCTCCCTGGGTGCTTGCCACCTCGATCGTCCCTCCGTGGTCGCGCACAATCCGGTAGGCGATGGCAAGGCCGAGGCCGGTCCCGCCTTCGCGGGTCGTGAAGTACGGGTCAAATATGCGGGTGACGTGCGCTGGGCCGATCCCGTGGCCGGTGTCGGACACCCGCACATAGAGACTCGCGGGTGGATCCAGGCGGGCCCCCGAGCTGACGCTGAGCGTCCCCCCGTCGGGCATCGCTTGCTGCGCGTTGAGCAGGAGGTTCAGGAACACTTGCGAGAGCTGGGTATCGTCACCGGCCACCTGGGGAAGGTCAGGTGCCAGATCCACCTGAAGGTCCACCTTGTGCTCGCGGGCTTCGCCCTGCACCAGGGCCAACACGTGAGCGAGGACGTCGTTGAGGCTGAGCCGCTCGAGGTTCAGGGCCGTCGGCCTGGAGACCCGGACCACATTCTCGACCACCACTTGGAGACGGGTGATCTCTGCCTTCAAGATGTCCAGATATCTCCGCACCTCCGGACGCTGTTGCTCGCGCTCCGCCAGCTCCTCTGCGAGGAGGTGCAGGTTGAGATCGAGAGCGCTGAGGGGATTCTTGATCTCATGGGCGAGGCCCGCCGACAGGGTGCCCAGGGCGGCCATCTTGTCCGCCTGGCTGAGCTGGCGCTCGAGCTGCACCACCTCCGAGCAGTCCCGAAGGAGCAACACCACGCCCACGGTCTCGCCCCGCGGGTCCTGCAACTCGCTCGATGTGACCCGGAGCGCCACGGGCTTCCCGGCCTCGCCGGCCGTACATTCCAGCTCCACCTCGCGGGTGAAGACCTGGTCGTCCAGGGCCGCTCGGAGGATCTCCGCCAACTCAGGCTGGGCCCGAAAGACGTCCCGGTAGGGCCTCCACAGGACCGCGTGGCGGCCGAGGCCCAGCAGGCGCTCGGCCGAGGCGTTCGCCGACGTGACCCGTCCCCGCTGGTCTACGGTGACAACCCCGGTGGGAATGCTCTGCAGGATGTTCCGGGCCAGCGTCTTTGTCCGTTCCAGCGCCCGATTGATGGAATGGTAGTTGTGATAGGTGAGGATCGCAGCGATCCCGACGATCGCCAGGAAGAAGAGGGCTCCCGAGGCCTTCAGGATGTCGCTCCGCGCACGCCCGAAGACCGAGGTAGGCTCCGGGGATCCCCCGGCCTCTCGATGGCGGAGAGACTGCTCGACAGCGGTCCGCTCGCGCTCGAGACCGATCACCTGAAGCGCGGTCACGGCCAGCCCCAGCACCAGGACCACCAGCAAGATGTGCCGGATCGGAACGGTGCCGAACAGGCGGAATTCAGACCGGGGGCGGAACATGCGCGAGGCCCTCAGCTTTTTTAGTTATCATATCACCGGCTGGACCGCGCTTCAACGAATCTCCCGGTGTGGCCCTGCGGGCGGGCCGGTCGTTCCATGCGGAGTCCGTCCCGGCCCACCCCGTAATGGTGGGGGAGCCTGCCGACCACCCGGTAGCCTTCACTCCAGAACAGCCTGAGGGCCACCGCGTTGTCCTGGGCCACCTTGAGCTGGAGGCGTTCCGCCCCGGCCTGCTGGCACCAGCGGTATGCTTCCCGAAGCAGGCGCCGCCCGATCCTCGCGCCGGCCCGTGCCGCGGGGTCGGCCACCCAGGGTGGCCCCGTGCGGCCTGGCTGCCGACTCGCTGGGAGCCCACACGCTCAATGTCCGTCACCGGGATATGGAACGGGCGCCTGGTGGCCAGGTCTGCCCTCATCCCGCTGGAGACGCTCTCGCCGGAGACGGGCGTGACAGGCGGAGCACACAAACTTGCCAGTAGGGAGGTCGTACGCCACCGCCAGCACCTCGGGACGGCGGCAGGATTCACAGAGCAAAGGGTCCCGATTCGTTCTCATCCCTTATCTCCCCAGCCGGGACTCGGCCCCGGCGACGGGCTCCGCGGGGCCCCAGACAGGGCAATAGCCCTCCCCGCTTCCTCAGACGCAAGGTGCGCAAAGGTGGCGGCGAGCTTGGCATCATCCCGGCCCATCTCGATCCGGGCCGAGGCCAGCAGAAGCTCCGCCTGGTGCAGGAAGTGACGGGCACATGGGTGGAGGTCGGCGCCGTTGTGCCGGGCCTCCTCGATCAGGGCGCGCGCCCTCCTCAAGAGGTGAGGCGCCCACCCCGGAAGTCGCAACGGATCCGGTCCACGCTCGGTCATCGCCTTTCCCCTGCGTTCACGGTCGGGCGTCCATTCCCGCCCGCCGGGCCGCCGGCGCCGGCTTCACCGTGCCGGCCCGCAGCGCAGCGTTTTCCAGTCGCAAGCGTTCCAGTTCCTCAGTCAGTCGCTCTTTATCCGTATGCAGCTGGTCGATTTCCCGGTGCAGGAGGTCCACGAACACCCGAAGCCGCGCGACCTCAGCCTGGTCCTCTTTGGCCGTCGGCGGTCCGCCGTCACGCTTTGGAGGGGCTTGGTCGCACGCCTGGAGGATGACCGCGGCCAGAAGGATCGCGCCCCAGCAGCGGAGCTGACCCGGGGGCGCCGGGTGCCCCGCGGGTGTGTGGCGGCCGGGAGCTCCTGGGGATGGACCAGCCGACGTCCGGCTCATAGTGGGCCCTCCGGCGATGTCCGGACGACGGAGATGCCGTTCCGCGGATGCTTTGAGACCCGGCGAGGGGGCACAGCAAAACCCCCATACATGCGCAGGATCGCTCGGAACTCTTCCTCAGCGATCCGACCAAAGGTCACCGCTGCGCGCCAGCGCCCGGCCAGCGCGCTGGCTCTTGCCGCGACGAGAAACCCCTCTGCCCGGTGGAAGAGCGGGATCGCCTGGGGGGGCAGATCGGCCTCCCGTGACCGGATCCGCTCTGCGACTGCCTCGGGTGCCTCGAGGGCGGCGTGGCCCTCGGGCGCTGCGCCGAGCCACCCCTTCAGCCCTCGACGAAGGAGAGTTGACAGGGCAGCGCTTGTCACAGCCAACCCCTTCTCATCCAAACGTCCCCCCGGACCGTTCCTCTGGCGGGGGAACACGTCGGACATGCGTTGCCCGGGGGCCGCGCCGGTCCTGGGTCACCTCGAACTCCACCGCTTCCCCACCCCGAAGATCCTGGAAGATCGGCTCCTCCAGGCTGCTTTGATGAAAGAAGACTTCCTTCCCGTCCTCAGCCAGGATGAAACCAAATCCCCGCTCGTAAATCACCCGCTTGATCGTGCCGCGCATCTGAGACTCCTCTCAGGGTTCTCCCTTGTCGCCCGTCACCCGCTTGGGTGGTCTCGGGGACCTGGTGACGCGCCCTCCGAGCCACGCCCAACCCACTCTAGGGCCAATTCAGCGAACAGGCCAGCCAACCCCCGGGTGTGTCCTTCCTGTTCGCGCCTCCTGGCCTCCAAGTAGCGGCCGGCAAGGGCCTCAGCCTCCTGGCGGTCGCATGGGCCGGCCGGCGTGACTTCGGCGGCCTTGTCGGATTGGTCTTGAGAACCGCGTCTCCGCCAAGGGTCAGAGAGCAGACGGGAGAACACGAGCATCTCTTTCCCACCATCATTACGACGGATCACGCTGATCTGGCACGAACGGCGTCGTCCCTTTCTCCAGCGCCACCCGCTCCGCGCATTCTTTGGCCTGGCGACCGAAGAGTCGCGCTCCGTCCCAGTCGTTCAGGAGGAGGCGTTGGCGCGCGATGGCGAGGAAGCGCTCGGCCAGACGAAGCTCGTCACAGCTCCCCGCTTCACAGCATGCCGTCGCCTCCAGTACTGCCTTCTCAGCCGCGTTGACCACCTGGAGCGCGCCTGCCCTGCCTGCCCCCACTTGATCAAAGGCCTTTTCAGCGCTCATCCCTTACCTCTTCTCCCGGCCAGCTTGGTTTCCACCATGTGTGGCGGGCGGTTTGGACCGCAGGCCAACCGGCTTGGCACAAGTGGCGTCAGGACGTGCGGGGTCGGGGCGTATCAGCCGCGCGGCCAAAGCCTGTACTTTCGACGCCAGGAGAATCGCCGCCCGCCAATCTCCCCGAGCCGCTTTCCATCGCGCGGAGGCAAGGTACAGGGCCGCTCGCTGCAGGCGCCGGAACTCAATGGGCGGCTGGGCCCGTCGATCGTCCATTCGTCTCTCGATGGCCAACTCAGCTTGGCGGACGGCCCAGCGCGCCACCTCAAGCTGCCGACTTTCTTCGTGCATCGAATGCTCTGCCGTCCGCCGGGGGCCCCTCATTCCTTGACGAAATGCGCCCTGCGGTTGAACCTCCAGGCGCTTTCATCGTGACCCGGGACGAACGGGCGTTCCTTGCCATAGCTGACTGTACGGATCCGGTCAGCCTCGATCCCTGTCGCCAAGAGGGCATCCCGCACTGCTTTGGCGCGCCGCTCGCCGAGTCCGAGGTTGTACTCTGCGGTGCCCCGCTCGTCACAGTGGCCTTCCACCACCACCCTTGCTACGGGATTTGCCCTCAGCCAGGCAATGTCTGCGGCCAGCGCTGCCTTCTGATCATCCCGGATGGTGGCTCTGTCGAAATCGAAGAAAACGTCCTTCACGGGGGATTCGGCCGGCGCCAGGGGCTTTCCGGGGGAGGCCGCCCCCGATTCCCGGGGAGCAACCGCCGCTTCTCGGGGGGCCGGCGGCCGGCTGACCGGCGTCTCCGGTGCCTTCGCAGCGGGCGTATCGGGCGCCTTCGCAGCCGCCGTCTCGGGCGCCTTCGCAGCCGGCGCCTCTGGCCTCGTCGTTACCGTCGCCGCCTGCGGACCCACTGCCGCCGGGCCCGCCTGTCCCACCTCGGGTTTCTTGGGACACCCGGTCAGCAGCAGCGCCACAAAGATCAGGAGGATCGTAGGGCCCACAATTCCACGGAATGCCTGCCTACGCGCTTCCGAGCCACTTCCTGTCATTCTTGCGAGCCCCAGCATCTCTGACGCCCTCCTTCAGGGAAAAACTGTTCCGACGCCAAAGGGTGAACATCCCTTCTCGCCCACGCACGCCTGAGGTAGAGCACCGGTATGGCGACGAACCGGCCGCGACAGACCTCCGAGCAAAAGAAAAACCGCTGGGGCCCGAACGCAACCGTGGGGGTCGCTGGGCCGGGCTCGACCGGTTTTCCGCACACGAGATCAAACTCCACTTCCGTGACGTGCATGAATCTACCAAGAGGAGAAGCCTATCCGCCCCGCACGCGTTCTGCTTCCTGGCTGGTCAACTCGGCCTGCCGCCAGGAACCCACCTGAAGGTAACAGCGCGGACAGAGGATCTGACCGAGGTCGAACGATACGTGCACGTCCCACTCGCAGGCAAAGACATCCCCCCGATGGCATAGGTCACAACTCATCCGCAGCCGTCCCCTCTCGCCGGATGGCATCGCAGCCCAGATCTTTCCCGTTGGGACTACCGCTCACCTCGCTACTTCTTGGCAGGTGCCGGCTTCTTCGTTGCGGCCTCGAGCTGTGCCTTCAGGTCCTGATTCTCTTTCGCAAGGCTCTCCGCTTGCCGCTTGAGGCCGCTGTTCTCCTGCTGCAGCTGGCTCACTTGTTTCGTAAGGGCGTCAATCTTTTGGCGCTGCTCCTGCGACTCATAGGCCGGTAGCCCCGCCATGCCGAGGGCGGCGATCATGACGGCTCGCCAGGCCTTCCGGATTCGGTGCACGTCCTCTGGGCTCCTTTCTAATTTCCCAGAAAGCGGTTGAACCGATCAGTCGCCCTAGGCGGCCTGGTCCAGCTCGATGTCGCGCCGGCCTACCGCCCTGTTTTCCAGGGCGGGAGCACAGCGCGGGTATGTTCAGTTATCCTCCGCCCGATTTCCGGGAGAGGGAGAGGAGCAAGGGCCGCAGCGACGATCAGCTCTTCGTGCCGCGAAGGACCTTCACGGAGATCGCCTCATCCCCGGTGCCCACCCGGTGGAAACGGATGCGAACCCTGGTCCCCGGCTTGAGCCTCTCGAGAGACGTTGCCTTTCCTGCTGCCTCGAGTTTCGTCTTGGTGGTCACCGTCGCCCCGATCCGGAGCGCCTTCTTGCCCCGGGGAACATCTACGATGAGTGTCCGGCTTTCCGGAACCACCGCCACGACTCTCCCCACAAGCCCGGCAGGCTTCTCAGCCACTGCCAGCTTCTCCGCGGGAGCCGGGGCTGCCTTGGTCTCCACGGGAGCCTCTGCCTTCTTCTCCTCCATCGCCGGGGTCGGCCCCTTCTTCTCCGCGTCGCCCGCCGACCCTGGCGAAAGCGGCAGGGCGGGCAGGAACAGGACCAGCCCGACAATTATCAGCCACGAGGTCTTAATCTTCATGATAACCCTCCATCTGTAAATGGATGAGGTAGTCTCCGCAGGGATCGTCAGCTCTACCCTCTGTGCGTCACGAGCTAAGCCGCCAAGCTAGGATCAGGTTTTTCTCTGGGTGTCGTTCGGGTCAGCTATACTCCCGGCTACAGAATCGGCTCGACCCGGATCACGTCCCCCCACCACTTCTCCCGCAGCGATGCGTCGATGTCCCGCTTGGTCGTGTCCTTGGGGGTCGCGCGCCACAGGGAATAGCCCATGTGCTGCCACGTCGCGAAGTGCGCGCCGTCCTTACGAGTCTCCTCCAAGGCCGCGCACCCCGACAACGACATCACGATTCCGGCGACAATGAGCGCCGCCCGCAGTCGCTTCCGCATACAGATGCCATCCTTTCCGGATTCCAACTCCACTCTGAGCGTGCGTGAGCACGGAAGACTCGCTCACCTTCGGGAGGATGGGCTACCGGCCATCGGCTGCCCCACCTCCCCGTCCTGGAAGGGCAGCTCCAACAGACAATGATCACAGAAGATTCCATCCAGGTAGTACTGCAGGACAGAACCACCCAAGCGAAGCCAGGCGGCGCGCCGCAACATCGCTAGGGCCTCGGGCAGTCGCCCGGACTCCACCGTGGCCCTCGCCTCTTGGTATGTTGCCGCGGCGCGTTCCTGGAGAAGGGTCATCCCACATTTCAGCTCTTCAATGGCAGCTGCGGGGTCGCCGTTCTGGCTGAGCAGGATCGCCAGTTCCCCTCGGGCCACAAAGTCCAGAGGATTCAAGCGAAGCGCCTCGCGCAGGGCATCGCAGGCTTCTTCCGATCTGCCCTGTCGCGCGTAGCACAACCTCAGAAGACGGTGGACTTCCGGGTGTGCCGGATCGCGGCGCTGTGCCATCGTTAGTCGCAGCATCGCGCTCGCAAACGAGCCGCGCCGGAAGTGCGCCCGGCCCTCAATCAAGTGCCGCTCAAAGCCAGAATCAGTTCGACGGCCCGTCGAACGATTCTTTCCGGGTAAGCGCGCGACTGGCAAATCCCTCCTCGTCCCTGAGGAGCGGGGCACCGATCGCTTGGACACTCATCTGCCGATCGCACCAATGTTCCAGGGCTCGTTAGCTACGGGCACGTACCGGCCCGCGAGCAACGGCGCACAGGCTAATCAGGACGGTCACTTGGGACAGACGGCC
>CAZXXV010000010.1:18071-20071 GCA_964644725.1 uncultured bacterium | reverse complement strand
GCCGGGGCCCACGGCGCCGGGGCCCACGACCCCGGGGCCCACGACCCCGGGGCCGGCCTGGGACAGGTCGGGCCGCTTGGGGCAGCCCAGGAGAGCAACACCCATTGCCAACAGGAGTGCGGTCAAGAGGACACCCGGACGCGTGCCGTGTCTCATGTCACCTCCACCTCGCTTTGGCCCCTCGGACGGGGCAAGACCCTGGCATTACGGCGACCAATCGGGAAGATAGTTGTCCTGCCCGGTACTCGTGATCCGAGTCTGCTCCGTGCCGTCGGCGTGCATCACGAAGATGTCCCGGTGGTCCATGCGCGTCGAGGTGAAGACGATGTGCCTTCCGTCCGGAGACCACGACGGATCCTCGTTGCTCCCCAGTGAGGTGAGCTGCTGCAGGCCGGTGCCATCGGGATTGATCAGGCAGATCTGGTTCCCGGCGAGCCGGCACATGAAGACGATCTTCTCCCCCCGTGGCGACCAGCGCGGCGAGGAATTGTAGTTGCCCCGGAAGGTCACACGCTGGAGATTGGTGCCATCCACGTCTATGATGTAGATCTGGGGGGAGCCCCCCCGATCGGAGTTAAAGACGATCTGGCGGCCGTTCGGCGAGAAGGACGGGGACACCGAGATGGGGGGGCCGGTGGTCAGGGCCTTCGGCGTCCCGCCACCTTTGGGAATGAGGAAAAGGTTAGTCCCGCCCCCCGCGCTCATGGCGAAGACCAACCACTGCCCATCCGGCGACCAGGCAGGGGTGGCATTCAGGCCCCGCTGGGCCGAAAGCACGTCGCGCCTGACGCTGTCGATGTTGAGGACGAAGAGGTCCGGGTTGCCGCTCCGGTACGAGGTATAAGCGATCATCCGACCATCCGGGGACCAGCGCGGTGACAGGTTGATGGACTGGTTCCCCGTGTGGGCCACCGGGTTTGCCCCGTCGTAGTCCATCACGAAGATCTCCTTCGCCGTCCGGCTGACGGTGGAGACGAAGGCGATCCGCGTCTGGGCCACCCCTTTTTCGCCCGTGAGATGGAACATGATGTCATCGGCAAACCGATGGATCATCAAGCGATAGAACTTGGGGTCCCCGACGTAGCGCTTGCCGAAGACCATGTTCCCCGTGGCGACGTCGAACAGGCGCCCCTCGACCACCGTCTCGCGCCCCCGGCTGGAGACCTGCCCTACCGCCAGGTGCTGCACCTTGAGCGAGTTCAGGCCGGGAAAGAGCGGCCGTTCCTGATCCAACTGCACGGTCCTGGGCTCGAACGGCAGGGTGGCGGGG
The DNA here is from genome assembly GCA_964644725.1 of uncultured bacterium. Lineage (GTDB taxonomy): Bacteria > Methylomirabilota > Methylomirabilia > Methylomirabilales > 2-02-FULL-66-22 > 2-02-FULL-66-22. Next base: position 18,801 of record CAZXXV010000010.1, on the reverse strand, counting down.
TCCATCACGTCGAAGACTGTGGTGAAGCGCAGGTCTGCGATCAGCACCGACGCCCCCAGCCTCCCCAAGTCCTCGCCATGCATGACGAAGGGCGCGAAGCCTGCCACGGCGATGGTGATCTTGGGCGCGATCCGCTCACGCAGTTCGCGCTCGATCACCTGTGCCCCCGCGCTCGAGGGCCAACCCATCAGGGCGACAAGGATCACGCACACAGCGGCCCACCGCAGCTTTTGCATCACCCGCGCTCCATCACAAAGCGGTACCGGAGATCCAGCGAGGGCTCGGTGAGCAGATTCGGGAACGGGGGCAAAGGCAGGCTCTGCCGCACCGCCCGCAGCGCCGAAGCATCCAGGCCGGCATTCCCCGATGTCGCCTCCAGTTCCAGATCACGCACCTGCCCCGACCGCAGGACGCGGAAGCGGACCACCGCCACTGTTTCGGGCGACACCGATGTGCCCACGGGGACCCAGTTCTGCTGAATCTTCCAGTCCACGAGGGTGAGGTAGGAGGCCAGGGCGCTGCCGCCCCCGGCACCGGGTCCAGCGCCGCTCCCCACACCGGTTCCGGTACCGGCCACCTCCACGCCACTCGCCTTCTCGGGACCAACGCCCGCCCCGGGGCCCGCCGAGGCCGCAGGTGGCGCCACCACCGGCGGCGCTACCACGGGCGTCACCCGCTGCGGGACGGCGGGGGCGACGGGCGTCACCGGCTGCGGGACGGCGGGGGCGAC
>CAZXXV010000010.1:0-17971 GCA_964644725.1 uncultured bacterium | reverse complement strand
CGGGACGGCGGGGGCGACGGGCGTCACCGGCTGCGGGACGGCGGGGGCGACGGGCATCACCGGCACAGGGCTTGGCGGTGCCGGCTTCGCCGCCTCTTTTCCCGTCACAACTGGCGGCCGCAAGGAGCGCTCGCGCTCCTGCACGGGCTTCGGCGCGGGCCGCCGCCCGGGCAGGGTCAGCTCTTCCGCCGGGCGAGGGGCCGGGTGGGGGGCCGGCCGCACGGCCGGTGCGGGCGCGACCTGAGGGGGTGCCGGAGGCCTCAGCGTGACCGGGGGAGGCGCCGGACTACCACCTCCCTGCCCACCCGGCGGCGCCTCCACCAGGCTGACCGTGTAGCTCACCGGCACTTTGATGTAGGTCCCCACCTGGAAGCGGGGAACCATTACGATCGCCGCCGTCAGCAGGCCGTGGAACAGGACCGAGAGGCCGAAGGTGAGCCACACCTCGCGGGGCCTCGGTCCCGGTGGGAAGAGCCGGTCGGCCACCGCCACCATGCCTCATCTCCCCCCTGGCTCGATCGGCTCGGTCACCATTCCCACCCGGTCGATCCCAGCCTTCTTGATGACGTCCATCACCTTCATGACCGTGCCGTAGGCCACCGCCTCGTCGCCCTTCAGGAACACCGCGGCCCGGGGGTTGCGCTTCACCATGCCGCTCAACACCTTGGACAGCCGGTCCAGGCTGATGGGTTGGTTTTCCAGGAACACGCCCCGGTCGCGGGTGATGGTGAGGACGAGCCGCTCCTCAGGTTGGATATTCCGCGTCGCCGTCTTGGGCACCCGGACGTCTATCCCCCCCAGCAACATGGGTGCCGTAATCAGGAAAATGATGAGTAGCACCAGGACCACATCTACGAAGGGGGTGACGTTGATGTCCGCCAGCGCGGGCCCCAGCCGCGTTTCTCCGCCAAGGTCGGCACTCTTAAAGGCCATGGCCCGTCCGCCTCATTCTCGCGCCAGCCGCCACCACGCCGGCGTCATCACGTGCGCCCCGCCCTGACAATGACCCGCTCTACCAGTCCGGTGAACTCCAACGCGAACAGATCCATCCGGGTCGCCGCCCCCTTGATCCGGTTGAGGAAGTAATTGTACGCGATGACCCCAGGGATCGCCGTGGCCAGGCCGGCCGCCGTGGTGATCAGCGCCTCGGCGATGCCGGGTGCGACGGCCCCGAGGTTGGCGGACCCGGTCAGTCCGATGCTGTGGAACGCATCCATGATCCCCCAGACCGTGCCGAACAGCCCGATGAAGGGCGTCACGTTTCCCGTCGTCGCGAGGAAGATCAGCATGCGTTCCAGCCCGGAGACCTCCCTCAGGCTGGCATGACGGAGGGTGCGTGCAACCCGCGACAGGAGATCCTCGGGCGATATCTCGAGACCCTTGGGCGCTGCCTCCTGAGGTGAGAGGGTTGCACTGGAGGCCGGATTCCCCTTTAGGGCAAAGCTGAGTTCCCGATAGCCTTCCCGGAAGAGGGCAGCAAGGGGGCTCTGGGGGAAACGCCTGCAGTCCTCATAGGTGCCGTGGAGGTTCTTGCTCTCTCGGAACAGACGCAGGAACCGCTCGTCCTGTCTGTCGGCACGCCGGAACGTCCGGAGCTTCAGGAAGATGATCGTCCAGCAAGCCAGGGAGAAGAACAGCAGGACAAGGAGGACGCCCTTGGCGACGAGGCCGGTTTGGAGGATTAGATTGACTGCACTCATGGAGAGGAACCCATAGAGCCTTTATAGCAGAAGCTTGAAAAGGACGTCAAGCGAAACACGCGGGAATACGGCCCGGCCAGTCCACCGGCATGCACCATTTCACTGCCGATCCTGGCTGTCCCAGCGGGCCCAGCCGCGGCCCGGCCCCCCGTGGAAGAGCGGTCCCGGATCTCTCCCCGGATTAGACCACCCCCCCGAAGTAGAAGTTCCCGGAACCGACCGGGACGGGTGTCCAAACGGACGATGGCGAACAGATGCGGGCCGGGGGTCGCCCACCTTCGGGGATGGGGGCCATCAGGAGTGACGCGCGTGAGCCAGCAGGCTGGTCTCGGCTGGACCGCGCCGATGCAGAGACTGGGGAGAATCGCGCGGCCCTCGCGGACAGGAGTCACCGGCCCTGGGTTTGCAGATACGCCTCCAGCACCGCCTGCGCCTCGCGCGACAGGCTGCCGAACTGTACCCCGCTCTGGAAGAGGAGGCCCGTCCCGCTCTGGTCTCCTGACGCCCGGCCAACCGCTTTCGACCAGATGACGCGGCAGTTGACCGTCAGGACGCGCTCGTCCAGGGGCAGGCGAAGGTAGCAACTGCTCCCCGGGCGGAGGATGATCGTGTGCTCAACCCGTGCGCCACCCAGGCTCAGATCCAGAATATGCACTTCGTGACTTGACGTGACGGCGCCGGTCACCGGCTCGCTAAACGTGAGACGCGCATGCTTTCGGCGCACCGGGTACTCTGGGATCATACCTGTCCTCTCGCGGGACCTCGAAGGATGATCATCGATGCTTGCCTGCCGGATCCATTCCTCCGATCCAGAGGCATCCACTTGACTGACGGCGCGCGAAGACTCCCGGGACTCCCCGACGGCTCGGCCTGCAACCACCGAACGGTCGTTCCTCCCTCGATCTCCAGGGGGCATACCCACCCGCTCGTCAGATCTCGCGCTAACGGACGCCTGGCTCCGCCCCGACGCAGGCCAGGGAGGGATGCCAGTCGCCCGACCACGGCCAATCAGATCCGAAATACCAGCGCATGCCTCCACCTGTCGGCAGACTCACATCTCGGCGCCACTCTAATGAACACATCGCCGCTTGTCAACGCGAAAGCCCCTGGCATGGGGGGTTGAACTTCCCCTGCCATACAGACTTGAACGACCGGATGCGTCCTGGTAAACTCCCCATGCCTTTCGAAAGCCTGAGACCGGAGCCTCCAGCGCCCGCCTGTAAAGTCTGCCGTGAGGAAGGGGGCCGCCGCCATGCGAATGTCCCGACTGGTTGCCGTCAGCCTCGCCCTGTATGTCAGTGCAGTTCCGCCGGCGCCCGGAGCACCCGCCGAGACACCTGTGGAGATAATCGCTCGGGACGTCGAGACCGCGTTCCGAGACGCGATGGAGATGTGGGCCTACCGAGAGTTCTGGCACTTGTGGGAGATCTCGACGGACGAGAGCCGCTTTCGTTACCCCCAGAATGACTTTGCGGCCCTGATGGAGAAGGGAAATGCGCGGCCGGCGACGGGCAGACGTGTCGAGGATCTGAGGATCTCGGTCATGTCCCCCCAGACCGCTGTCGTTCTTGCGCGAATTGGCATTGAGGATCCCAACACCAACACGATCCAGTCCATCGTCCGCTCCTTCCTCTTCTACTACGAGTCGGGACGATGGCGTCCGCAGCTGTCGGACTTCCTCGGCCTTTCCTCCTACACCTTTCCGTGGCAGCCCCCCCTTGGAGCCGCCGTCATTATCATACCCTGCTGTCACGTCCCCCTGCTCCCGCCGCCGATGCCGAAGACCTCACCACCAGTACCCACAGTACCGAAGATGATCCTGAGGCGCTGAGCCCTCCGACCCATTCTGGCGGTTTCACTGAGCCTACTCTGCGTCGAAGCCAGGTCGTTTGAAACTCTGGACCCCTGGAAAAGTCTCCTCGATCTGTTTGCGCATCCAGTCGAGGTCGGCCAAGAGCGGGATCACCTGATCTTCCATGTTCTTGTCCCAGTCGTAGACCCTGCGCAGGGCGGCCATGGACCGGATCACCCCCTCGTGGGCGACCCTGGCGCTTCCCAGTGCGTCGCGCCCGTGGAACGCCCGCTCCTCCTCGTCCGTCTCCTCTTCCGCCTCCAACTTCGAACAGAGGGCACGATGGACCTTCGCCGAAATCAGCGTGTGGTACCAGGAAACGACCTCATAGGCGTCGAGGATGTTCCGGTAGCCATTCGCGGCCTGCTCCGGACCCAGGACTCTGGCCCGCTCCTCCAGGATCTCGTGCTCGCGCATGACCCGCTGGCGGAGATCCGCCAGGAAGGCATGGGCAGCCAGGACGTAGGCCTCGGCCCGCTGGTGTAGCGGATCGTCGCTGGGATCTGGCCGCGTGTCGTCGGCAGGAGAGAGTTCGTCAAGACTCCATCCGTGTTCCTCCGCTGCCTGGCGGAGAAGTCGAATGGCCTCCTCGAACTGTTTCTTCACGTCATCCAAGACCACGACCCAGTCGTCCGGGTCACGACCGGCCGCCCGGTGCTCTGCCTCCGTCTGCCGCTCCTGCCAGTAGAGATAGCATTTGGCGGTCATCGGGCAGCGCTCGCACCAGCGGTCGCAGTAGTTGTAGATTCCGGAGACGAACCGGTCGAGGTCCACGCCAGGATCCACTTCTGGATCCTTGCGCGGCTTCGGTGAACTGGGCTGCCCGGACGGATCGGACGGCCTCACGTCTCTCCCCTCACGAGATCAGCGCGCGTCATTACGCACCGGGTTCCGTAGCTGGCCGATCCCCTGAATCTCTATCACCACGACATCCCCCTCCTTCAGGAGCCGGGGCGGCTTTCGGGCGAAGCCGACGCCGCCGGGGGTCCCGGTGGCGATGACGTCTCCGGGTTCCAGCGTGAAGATGTGGGAGCAATAGGCCACGATGTCCGGGACAGAGAAGATCAGGTGCTTGGTATTGGAGGACTGCAGCCGTTCGCCACTCACCGTGCACGTGATGTCCAGGACGTGCGGGTCCGGGATGTCCTCCTTGGTCACGAGGGCAGGACCCAGGGGCGCAAAGGTATCGAAGGTCTTGCCGGACATCCACTGCCCACCGGGCTTCCGGATCTGATAGTCGCGGGCGCTGACGTCGTGCATGATGCTGTAGCCCGCCACGTACTCCAGCGCCTGCGCCTTGGGAATATGGCGGCCCCGGCGCGCCATGATGAAGGCCAGTTCGCCCTCGTAGTCCACTTCCTTCGAGACGCTCGGGAGGAGGATCGGATCATCCGGTCCGATGATGGCGGTGGCGTACTTGGAGAAAAGGATGGGGTCCGTCGGGATGTCGGCCTTGGACTCCTGCGCATGATCCCGGTAGTTCTGGCCGAGGCAGATGATCTTGCGCGGGTTCAGAATCGGCGCCCGCAACCGCACGGCCTGGAGCGGCTGCAGGATCGCCTGGACCATCGGCCCTCCGCCGGCCCGGATCCCCTGGGCGAAGGTCAGAACTTCCTTTGCCCTGGAGACGCTCTGGTCCCAGAGATCCAGGAATCTGCGCATGTCTGCTGGCAACTCGCGATCCGCTTGTCCCTGGAAATCCGCCACCCCCCGGCTCGCAAGCAGAAGCGCGTACCCACGGTTCAGATCGATCACGTGTCCATCCTGCTCCGCCCCCAGACGATTCCCTCCCTGCAACTCAAAAGTCACGAGGCGCATACCCTTCCTCCTTCCACAGCGTTGAAACCCTCAATGAAAAACTGACAACGGACAACCGTCCATTGTCCGGCCGTCAGTTGTCAGTTGTCGGTTTTGCATTTTGCTTCACGCCACGCGATAGCGCCCCAACACCTCGGGGTTGATCGTGATCCCCAGCCCAGGCCCCTGGGGGACCTGGACGAATCCCTGCTCGAATCGAATGGGCTCCACGGACAGCTCGTCCCGCAAGGGGCTCGGGTTCCGGTCGAGTTCCAGGACCGGCTCCTGGTAGTACGGAGATGGGTTCCCCGTGGGTGGGCATGGCGGCAAGGACGCCAGCAGGTGCAGGGATGCCGCCAACCCCACCACCGATCCCCACACGTGGGGGAAGTACTGGACGCCGTAGGCCCGGGCCAGGGCCGCGATCCGCCAGCATTCCGTGATGCCTCCGCACCCGCAGGTGTCGGGCTGGATGATGTCCACCGCGCGCTTCGCAATGAGTTCCCGCGCACCGAAGGAGGTGAACTCCACCTCGCCGCCGCTGATGGGAATGTTCACCCGGGCCTTGACCTGCAGGTAGCCCTGGAGATCCTCCGGCGGGACCGGTTCCTCGAACCAGGCGATCTGGTACGGCTCGATCGCCCGGCCGACCTCGACGGCGGTATACGCGTTGTAGGCGTGATTGGCGTCCACCGCCAGCCGGATGTCTGCACCGATGGCATTGCGGATGGCGCCCACCAGGGCAATGTCCTGTTTCGGGTGGAAGAAACCGATCTTCATCTTCATGGCCGAGAAGCCCTGGCCGACATACCCTTTGGCTTCCTCCTGGAGGATGCGGACCTGGTCCGCCAGATCTCGGCCCTGCTTGTAGTACATCCCGGTGGCGTAGGGGACCACGCGATCGCGGAACGGCCCTCCCAAGAGCGTGTACACCGGGACGCCCAGCGCGCGACCCTTGAGGTCCCAGAGGGCGATGTCCACACCGCTGATGGCGCCGATGACCGTTCCCTTCTGCCCATAGTCCCGGGTGACATCGTACATCCGCTCCCAGAGCATGGTGGAGGCGAACGGGTCCTGGCCCGTGACCAGTGGCCCCAGCGAGTGATCCACTACCACCTTGGTGAGTTCGGGCGGTCCGGTCTGCCCCCCCTCGCCCCAACCATCGATGCCCACATCGGTACGAATGCGGACCAGGAGGGAGCTGCGATCGCGGATCCAGCCCTTCGACGAGGCCCCGTACCTATAGGGATCCACGGGAAATCGCAAGAGATAGGTCTCGACCGATGTGATCTTCACGGATGATCCTCCACGGCATGCACGTGTGATGCGTTCAACGCTCTCGCAGGTCGGTACATTTGTCAAGCCCCTGTGCGCACCCAATCGGTCCCACGGACCAATCTTCGGAGTCCGGCCTCGCATGCAAGAGGTCCATTGGAGCGGGCGGATGGGGTCAGGAGGGATTACCCATTCCGGAGGTTGGGAAACGGTATGGATGAAATCATTCGAGCCAGATCCCACCATGTGACGTCGACATGGGAATGATGAGCCGATGAGGAGGGACGCAGCCGGCTCCCCGGTCCGCCGAGGAGCCGGCAGGGGGGAAGGAGGGACTCCTCTTCCTTCTCTCCGCACGCTCCCAGAAGTGCCCTGCGCTGTCCGAGTGAAGAAGGGACTCCTGCCCTTACTCCACGCCGCTGTGGCCGCCCGGCTGGCTCACGGTTGACGCTGTGCCTCCGGCGAAGGTCGGAGCGCCCTTCGCGAGAAGCCACGCGGGAGCCTCGACCGCACGGGCCTGGCGTGCCACCTCGTGGAAGATCGGCAGATATTGGACGGCCACGCCGAATATGGCGAAGCCAATAGCCACCAGGGCAAGCGATACGGCAAGCTCCTCCCAAGACGGGAAGTACGCAACTCCCGCTACGCGCTCCATGCCGGTGATACTCACGTTCAAGCGGTTCATGACGAAACCCAGAACAGCCAGAAAGGCGCCTGTCACCAGCCCGGACTGCTTCGCCCGGACTTTCGGGATCGCCAGCAGGATGACCGGGAGCAGGACCCCCAGTCCCATTTCCACAAGGAACATGCTGCCCTCGTAATCGGGCCGGCGAAGTGCCGACAGCACTCCTCGCCGCGCCAGGTCCTGCAAGCGCAGGATTCCGTAGACGCTGAGCATCACCACCATGGCCCGCCCCAACGGCTCCAGCAGCTCCATCTCCAGGTGATGGTGGAAGGCCCGCTGGCACAGATACGATTCCACAATCACCATGGCCAGGCCGGCCGCGATGGCCGACACGAAGAAGAAGACCGGGAGGAGCGGCGAGTACCAGAGCGGGTGCAGCTTCTTTGGAACGATCAGGTACAGGGACCCCAGCGAGGACTGGTGCAGCACGGACAGGATCACCCCCACGATCACCAGCGGCACACTGATGGCCCGCACGATCCGACGAGGTCGCTCCAGGTTGAGCCGCTCGAAGACGATCGGCGAGAATTCCAGGGCCAGCACGGCGGTGTAGAGCATGACGCACCAGGCCACTTCGAACATGACCGAGCGCGGGTTCCACATCACGATAGCGTGCCAGATTCGATGCGGTTGTCCCAGATCGAAGAGGAGCGCCAGGATGACGAAGAGGTACCCGAGGAACGCCGTGAGGACCGTGGGGCGGATGATCGGGGCAAAGCGCTTCAGGTGGAAGATGTACACGACGGCGGTGATGCTGAAGCCGCCGGCCGCCAGTCCCACCCCACACAGCACGCCGAAGCCGATCCACAACCCCCACGGGAACTGATCGCTGAGGTTGGTGGTCGCCCCCAGGCCCTGGGTGTACCGCAGGACGGCTGCCACGGTCCCGGTGGCGGTCAGAATCAGGAAGACCAGCCGCCAGAAGGTGAACTCGGGCCGTCGAGTCGCATTCATCGCATCCGCATCCTTTCTCGTCACCATCCCCCTTGCATCGGGGCCGATCAGGCTCGCTTTGCGGCCTCCTGGGCCAGGAGCTCCTGGACCTTGCTTCGCCGGTTGGTGATCCACCAGATCCCATACAGGAATGCGCCCCCCACGACGACAACGTCCGGAATCCTGGAGAGGACCTGCCACGTCAGCATCGGCAGGGGCGCGAGCGGCAGGTCAGTCCGCAGACCCAGGCTGGCGAAGGGGACGCCCGAGAGTATGAGGACGGAGGTGCCCCCCACCTCTTCCAAGCCGTAAATTCTGGGGACGTAGTTCTTGGGCGCAGCGGCGAGCCGCGCGCGGGCCTCCCCAATCAACCGGTCACGGTCGCCGAAGGTCGTAGCCCCGGTGGGGCACACGCAGGCGCATGCCGGCGCCAGCCCGGCGGCGATCCGGTCGGGGCACATGATGCACTTCTGGACGATGGGAACCGTCTTGTCCCACTGGTATTTCGGCACGCCGAACGGGCACGCCATGATGCAATACCGGCAGCCCATGCACCGGCTGGCGTCATACAGGACGGGGCCATTGGGCTGCTTGCGGAATGCCTCCACCGGGCAGACATAAGCGCAGGTGGGCGACTCGCAGTGCATGCACATCCGACGGACGAAGGCCTTGTCGTGTCGCTCCACCACGGTCCAAGTGTAGGCCGTCAGCTTGGGATCGATGGCCACGGGCAGGTTGTTCTTCTCCTTGCAGGCCGCGACGCACGCCTCGCACCCGATGCATTTGGCGCTGTCGAAGAGGATCGCGCCCTTCATGACGATTTTCCCTCACCCACGTGGCGCCGGGTGCAGCCCGCCGGGTCGGTGGGACCGAAGGCCATCTGGCCGTTGTGGCAGGCGCCGCAGGATTTGCCCGCTTCCATGTCGGCGTGGGTCACCTGGCGCGTGGGACGGAGCATGCGGAAGAGCTTGACGTGACGGACCGTGCACTTGTCCGCGACTGCGGTGTGAAACTGGCGGCTGAAGATCACCTTGCCAGGGCTTCCTTCGGCCTTGGAGTACGTGAGATCCGGCGGCAGCCGGAGCTGCTCCGCGGCGGCGTGCCCTGCCAGGATGAGGACCACCCCTGCCATGCAGGTGGCCTTCGCTCTCCATCCGCATCCTTGCATCGTTCCCTCCAAACGTGCCTCCCCCGGGCGGAGGCACGATCCGCACACACTCCGCGACGTGCCGCAGCTCAGGCGCGCAGGAACTTCGATTGGAACTCTGCCCAGGTGTCGTTGTCCAGGTGCTCCAGGAGGCCATCAGCCACGAGGCCCCCGTCTGCTGCCGCGGCCCCGACCAAGCTACCCCGCTGCACGGTTAGGCTCACATGCAGGAATTCTTGCAGCCGGGCCAACTCCCCCTTGAGCCACGCCAGCGCGCCCTCGCCTACCGTCAGCCGCGAGAGGTTCGCGGTGAGGTTGGTCGGCCGCAAGGCCACCAGCCACCCCCGGGTGTACGGATCGCGCTTGAGCAGTCCGGGCATCTTGGCCAGCTCGCTGTTCACGGCGCACACTACCCCATCCACCGGCGCCGAGAGGAGGGCCGTCCGTCCGCCCTGCCGAATGGCCGCGAAGGGCTGCCCCTGCTTCACCTCCACACCCACCGGCGGCAGCGTGATCGCATCGATCCGGCCGAGGAGCTTCTGGATGAAATCATCCACCCCCACCTTGACCTGTCCCGAGAACAACAGGTTGACCCAGGTGTGCCCATGGTGGAAGAAGAGACCGCCCGGGAGAGCGAAGCGCTCCGGCTGTAGAGTGGGCACCAGGAGGTCCACCACGCCCGCCGCTCTTGGCTGGGACGCCAAGGCTAGCCTGGCCCGGCGCGCCCGTACCCACTGCACCACCAGATCGGCGGCGATGAACAGGATGATCGTGAACACTACCAGGATGGCAACCATGATTCACACCCCCTTGCGCCCCTTTCTTCCTTTTCAACCGGATTGAGATCCAGCCCCGCCTGCAGCCTTCGCTTCGGCTGTTGCGCCGTCGGCATGCGCACCTTCGAGCTTGGCCATGACCTCACGAAACAGCGGGCAATCTTCGAACCCTTCGCAGGTGCAGATGCAATCGGCCTGCAGCCGGTCACTCGGGACCATTTTCTTCACCGGGTAGGCCCGGCAAAAGGCCACCAGAACCTCTTCGAAGAACGGGCATCGCATGATCTGACCCTCCTAGAAACCCACTCTGCCCTCAATGGGTTCAAGGGGCATCAAGACGGATGCCATTTCAGGCTGGCCCGCTATCGATGCGGGAAGTAGCCAGATTTTATGGAGTTCAACCGATAGGAGGAATTGCGCGGATCAACAGACCGTGTGGGGATGCTGTTGACAAATTCTACACCGGACCAGGAATATCACTGGAACTACTTAATTCAACGGCAGTAACGTCACTGTTGATAAATACAACGGCGACGTTGTGCTCCTCAACAGTTAGGATCACTCGTCCTCGCGAATCTGGTACCGCTTGATTTTATTGTACAAGGTTACGCGGTCAATCCCGAGGGCCTTGGCCGAGCGCGTGATGTTCCAGTTGTGTTGCTTGAGCATGGCCACGATATGCTTCCGCTCGACTTCCCGAAGCGAGTCAGCCGTCTCAGCCGATGGCGTCCCCCCAGGAAGCGCTGGTGGAGCCAACTCCAGATCCGTCGGAGTGATAATCGGGCCCCGCGCCAGGACGGCCCCGCGTTCCAAAACATTTCGGAGCTCCCGGACATTGCCTGGCCAGTCGTGGGCCATAAGCATCTCCAGTGCCTCCGCAGAGACTCCCTCCAGGGGCTTTCGCATCTCGGTCCGGAATTGGGCCAGGAAATGCTCCACCAGAAGCGGGATGTCCTCCTTCCGTTCCCGTAAGGGGGGCATGGTCACAGGAATCACGTTGAGGCGATAGTACAGGTCCTCTCGGAATGTACCGGATTCGACCAGCTTCTTCAGGTCCCGGTTGGTGGCTGCAATGATCCGAACGTCGGTCTTGATCAATTGCGAACCACCTACCCGGCGAAATTCCCGCGCGTCCAGGACCCGCAAGAGATCCAGTTGGAGTCTGGGGCTGATGTCCCCGATTTCGTCCAGGAAGAGGGTTCCGCCCGCAGCGATCTCGAACTTGCCGCGGCTGCTGGTGGCCGCGCCGGTGAACGCCCCTTTCTCGTGGCCGAAGAGTTCGCTCTCCAGCAGGCTCTCGGTCAAGGCGGCACAGGACACGCCCACGAACGTGCCATCCCGACGCAGGCTCTCGGCGTGGATGGCCCGGGCCAGCAGCTCCTTTCCCGTCCCGCTCTCCCCCAGAATCAGCACGGTCGAATTACTCTTGGCCGCGGTCCTGGCCAACTCGAAGACCGCCTCCATCTTGGGGCTCTTGCTGACCAGGTCCTTGAAATCGAACTGGCGCTTCAACGCCTTACGAAGCAGGACGTTTTCGCGCCGGAGGGCCTGGGCATTGGTCAACTTGCCGACCATCAGGGACAGCTCCTCCGGCTCGAAAGGCTTGACCAGATAATCGTAGGCCCCCTGTTTCATGGCCTGGACCGCAGTATCCACGGTGGCATAGGCGGTCATGATGATCACGGGCGCGTCCGGATGCAGGCTGCGGGCCTGCGCCAGGACTTGCAGACCATCCATTCCGGGCATTTTCAGGTCCACCAGCAGGACGGCGTAGGCCCGCTCGGCCAGCTTGGCCAGGGCGGTTGGGCCATCCGGGGCGGTGTCCACGTGATAGCCGTCCTCCTCCAGCCAGCTTGCCAGCGAGTCCCGGACGATCTCTTCATCATCCACCACCAGAATGGATCCCTTGGCTTTCATGATCCGTCCCTTTCCTCCAGCAACTTCCGCAGGCGTTGCCGACAATCACGGCAGAAAGCCGGCCGCTTCTGATCCACCTCCAGGACCGAATTGGATCGCGACATCAGGCACGCCTCATCGGGACAGTGCACCAGACCAAAGGTGTGTCCCAGCTCGTGGAGGCACTCCTTGAGAAGACGGGCCTCCAGCAAGGCCGGGGGCACCGGCCGCTCATCGTAGGTGAGGCGGAGGCGCGCCGTACTCACCACCGCGGCGGGCCCGTCCACCTGGGCCTCGCCGAAGACGAAGGTCAGGACGGGAATGAACAGATCCACGTCCGTGATCCCTAGCACCTTGGTCACGCCGGGCGGCACCCTCGTGAGGATCCAGCGGAGGATCTTGGTCGAAGAGTGTTGCCCCCGCCTGGGTTCCAGGCTGTCCGCGGGCGGGCCATTGACAGCCACAAGCCGTGTCGGGAGCGAAAAGCTGGTTTCCACCCGTTGCCTCACCCGCTCCAGCATGTCGCCGTCCATCGGCGCCACGCCCATCCACTCTAGGAGAATCGTTTCCTGCCCGGCCATGGGGGGTCACGCCGTGCCTGAGGCCCCGGAGGCCACGGCCGGAAAGCGCAGGGTTACCGTGGTGCCCTGGCCCACCTGGCTCTCCACGGCGAGCTTGCCGCCATGCTTCTCCACGATCCCATACACCACGGACAACCCGAGCCCCGTTCCCTTGTCCTTCGTGGTGAAGAACGGGTCGAAGATCTTGGAGAGATGCTCCGGGGGGATCCCCTGCCCGCTGTCCGCGATGACAATTTCGGCGAAGGGGGTGGGCGGCGCCGGCTTCCCCGTGGGGGACACCAATCCGCCTTTCCCGACGTCAGGCGGAGCGACCTCGCGCGTGAGGACGTGCAGAGTCCCGCCCTCCGGCATGGCCTCACAGGCATTCATCAAAACGTTCACAAACGCCTGGCGGAGTTGCCCGAAATCCGCCCGCACTGGGGGGACAGGGGCGAACTCCCGCGTCACCCGCACGTTCTGAATGGCCAGGCGGTTCTCCAGCAGGGAGAGCGCCTCGTTGATGACGGTCGGGACATCCACGACCTGGAACGACGGCTCCCGCTGTCGGGCGAAGTCCAGCAGGTTCCGGACGATGGTGACGCACCGCTGCGTTTCCCGCTCCACCAGGGCGAGTTGCTGAAGGGCGGCCTGAATCCCTTCGGCATGGGGCGGCCCCGTGCGCAGCTTCCGGCTGAGGAGCTTGGCGTAGGTCAGGATCCCCGACAGTGGGTTGTTGATCTCGTGCGCGATGGAAGCGGAGAGCTTGCCGAGGGAGGCCAGCTTCTCCGTCTGGACGAGTTGCGCCTGCGCTTCCTGCAATTCGCGGGTTCGCTCCTCCACTCGCTGTTCCAGCGTCGCCACCAAAGCGTCCAGCTCCGCGTGGGCCTTTCCCAGCGCCTCGGTCATGCGATTGAAGGACGCGGCCAGGACCCCGACCTCGTCGATGGTTCGTACCGGGATCCGGTGCAACAGATCTCCCTGCGCTACCCGGCGGGTCCCCTCCACGAGCTCGCGTACAGGACGCACGACGCTCCTCCGGACGATCGCGGCCAGGATCAGCGCCAGCAGCACGATCGTGGTCCCGGCGAAGGCGGCCGTGCGTCGAGTGATGGCGGCAATCTCTTCATCCACCCTGGCCAGGGACAAGGTGATGTCCAGCACGCCCAGGACATACTTGTTCTTGGGGTGCACGTGACAGCCCTCGGAGCACCCCGGTTCGTTGTAAAGCGGGGTGATCATCCCCAGCAATCGCTGACCTTCCGCGCCCCGGAAGATGCGGGCGCGGTCCGGGAGCATGAGGCGCTCCAGGGGGCGCTCGGCGGCGTGGCAGGCATAGCACGACTCGGCCCGCTTATCCACGGTACGCCCCACCTCGGCCTGGTCCGTGGAGAAGAGGATCACCCCATCCTTGCTGAACACCCGCACCCGGGTCACGCCTTCCTGTTTCCCGATAGTGGCCATGATGTGAAAGGCATCCTCCCACCGGTTCTGGAGCATGGCATAGTGGGTGCTCCGCTTGACGGTGTCGCTGAACTGGCTGGCCCCCCGGATCATGAGGTCCACCCGCTCTGTCTGCTCGTAGCGGATGTTCACCCAAGCAAAACCCCCGATGGACACCAGGGCCACACCGCACACTGCGGCCAGGAGCTTGGCTTCCAGGGTTTCCAGCCAGCGCATCCGATCTCCTCATGCAAGTGAACGGAGCGGACGCCGGATGTCCCGCAACAGGCCTGGCCTGAGACACTCCACCCCACAACAGGCGTCCAGAGGCCTTTGAACGCATTAGTACTGCATCGCTAGTGCCGAAAAATTCAACGGTGCTCTGCGGTCAGTGCAGAAAAGGTTAACACCACCGGACGACAGTAAGAGAGTAATCTGGTCCGCATTTTCCCATCGGTGGGAGGGGACAGTCACTCTTTCTCAGCGGTGGTTTTGTCAAACGGATGAATCCGGACTCCAGTTTACCCCAGCGGCGGTCGCCGATCGGCCCACGGCGCAGCAGCCTCGAATGCCGCCGCAGCCCGGAGCACGGTGGCATCCTCAAGTCGCCGCCCCACGATCTGAAGCCCGATCGGAAGGCCATCGCGTGTGAACCCGCACGGAACGGTTGCCGCTGGCTGGCCCGTCAGGTTGAAGGGATAGGTGAAGGCGACCCACGCCAGGCGCGAGCCCGCCGGACGGTTTGGCGGTTGCTCCAGCCCGGCGGCGAACGGCGGCACGGCCAGCGTGGGAGTAATGAGCAGGTCGTATTGCAGGAAGAACTTTCGCACCGCCTCGGTGAACGTGGCGCGGGCAAAGGCTGCCTTGGCGAACTCGATGGCGCTGATTCGCTGCCCCGCCTCCACGACCTCGACCAGGCCCGGGTCCATACGCGCCCGCCATTCCGGCAGAAAATCGTTGAGCCGGGCGGCAATCCCGGCGTAGAAAAGCGGGGCCCAGATTGGATCCGGATCGTCGAAGACCCGATCCACCTGATCCACTCGACACCCCAGATCATGGAAGCGCCTCGCGGCCTTCTCCGTCACCGCCCGCACCTCGGGATCTACCATGGCGTAGCCCAGGGTCGGGCTCCACGCGACACGGAGGCCCCGCACTTCGCCCTCCAACGCAGCCACGAAGTCCATGTCCAGCGACGGAAATGAGAGCGGATCCCGATCGTCGGAACCCGCCATCACCTGCAGCATCAGGGCGGCATCTCGCACGGTCCGGGTCATGGGTCCGGCGTGAGACAGGGTCCCCGCGGGGCTGGGGGGATAGACGGGGACCAACCCGTAGGTGGGCTTCAACCCGAACACGCCGCAGAAGCTCCCCGGGATCCGGATGGAACCGCCGCCATCTGTTCCCACAGCCAGGGGTGCCAACCCGGCCGCCACTGCGGCGCCCGCTCCACCGCTGCTTCCGCCCGGCGTCCTCTCCAGATTCCAGGGATTGCGGGTGATCCCGCAGAGCGGTGAGTCCGTCGCCCCCTTCCATCCGAACTCCGGCGAGGTCGTCTTGCCGACCAAGATGGCGCCGGCCGCCTTCAACCGCTCCACCAGCGGCGCATCCTCCCCGGGGACGTTTGTCTCGTAAATCCACGAGCCGAACGTCGTCCGCACGCCCCTGGTGATTACCAAGTCCTTGACCGAGAGCGGGACACCGTGCAAGGGACCCAGCCGGTCGCCACGCATCACGGCCGCCTCGGCCGCCTGCGCCTCGCGCCGGGCCGACTCTGTCGTCACCGTGCAGTAGGCGTTCAGCCGTGGGTTCAGCCGCTGGATCCGATCCAAGACGGCGTCCACCGCCTCCGCCGGAGACACCCGTTTGGTGCGAATCGCCACGCTGAGATCGCTCGCGGGCATGAAGGCCAGATCATGGCTGGGCATGTGTCCCCCCTTGAATGGAAGCATTCGGCGGTCGGCGTTCAGCCGTCAGCCCTGGGTCTCGGGTGGACGTCCATCCTGAGGATTCCACGGAGCCCTCCCCGGTGGAGGCAATGGCACACAGCAACCCCTCGGAGGCTGAAAGCTGACCGCTGATGGCTGAAGGCTCTTGGGAATTCCGTTGCCGTTTGTGGCACCATATCGCATAGCGTCCCGCCCTCGCCATGATCCTGTTGGCAATGTTTCACCCTGAAGAAGATCCTGGTAAGCGGGCTGGCGACGGCGGCCTGCTAGCTCGTCGTGCCCATGATCCGCATCGACGGTCCGCCGTCGTCATCCGCGTCGGAGGAAGCATAACTCTTCCGCGCGGCCCCTTCCTCCCGCAGTGTCTCCGATACCTTCCGACGGCTGGAGGATCAAAACGCCACGCTCATGATTAGCACCAGCGTCCAGCCAACAAAGGCTATGGCTGCCCACACGAGGCAGACGCGAACCAGGGTCAACTTTCGGTCGGCGATGCCGGCTACCTCGTGCAGTGCCCGAGCCAGCTCTTCGGCAAGGCCGGTCGTCTCCAATGCGGCGAGCTGGGCCAGAACCCTCGAGACATCCGCCGGCGGGTCCAGCGACAACGCCCGGCTTCGCACCGCATAGACAAGCGAGATCCCCGCAGCGCCAAGGAACACGAGGCACCCGGCGAAGAACGATCCCCGCACGAGCAGGGGTTGTTGCGGGACGGTCAGCAGGCTCAGCAGGGCGTCCGCACGCAGGCTGAGCGTGGCGACCAGGATCCCGAGGAACAGGAGGAGATACCCGACCTTCTCGTCGGCCAGGCGAATCGCGCCCTCTGCGGCTCCATAGGCGGAACGGACGAAGGCCAGTTGCGCCGAGACGCTCACTCTCTCGGCCGCCCGTGTGGCGGCGGGCCCCTGTTGCGCGGCCTCTCCGGATTCGTCGGGCATCTCCGGGCCTCCGATCAGCGAGCGGCTCGCGGCGTGGCGACACGCCTTCTGTGTCACGCCATCGCCCGGGAGTCTTTCAGGCCAATGTGGTCTCCGCGCCTTGGTGCATGGCGGTTGTTGTTATACCCGTCCCGGTTAACCGGCCGGCGAACCTCACGGCCTGTCGCCGAACGAGATCCCCATGGCCCGCGCCGAGAGGATCGTGCCCGAGTCCAGGGGAACCTTCCGCGGCTTCCCCACCGCGACCTCGGCCAGCGGCACGGAATCGATGTTGGGAGGCCGCAGACACACCATGCGCCCGAAGCCGCCTTCTGCGACGAGTCGGATGGCGGCTGCCCCAAAGCGCGTGCCCAGCAACCGGTCGAAGGTCGTCGGGTGACCACCTCGCTGCAGGTGGCCCAGGACCAAGCTGCGCGTCTCCCGCCCGGTGCGCTTGGCGATCTCGTCTGCAACGAATTGCGCGCCTCCGCCGAGGAGCACCTCCTGGCGGCCTGTGTCGCGGTGTTCCTTGGTAAACATGCGTCCGCCCACAGGGGCGGCCCCCTCTGCTGCGACCACGATGGCGAAGTTCCGCTTCTTGCGATAGCGCTCCTCCACCTTGTGGCACACCACGTCGAGATCGAAGGGAATCTCCGGGATCAGGATGATGTCGGCTCCCCCGGCCACCCCCGCGTTCAGGGCGATCCAACCCGCATAGCGCCCCATGACCTCCACCACCATGGTCCGCTGGTGGCTCGCCGCCGTGGAGTGGAGCTTGTCCAGCGCGTCGGTCGCCGTGCTCACCGCCGTATCGTAGCCGAACGTGACCACCGTCCCGGGCATGTCGTTGTCAATGGTCTTGGGCACGCCGACCACCGGCACGCCCATGTCGGCCAGCCGCTTCGCGATGGCCAGCGTACCATCTCCGCCGATGACCACGATGGCATCCAAGCCGAGGGCCCGGACGCGCTGGAGGATAGTGCCGGACATGTCCTTAACGACAGTCTTGTTCCCTACCTTCACCCGGTACTCGAAAGGATTGCCGCGGTT
>CAZXXV010000009.1:0-20519 GCA_964644725.1 uncultured bacterium | reverse complement strand
TCAAGGTCCTGAAGAGGCATCCGCCCCTGCGTGCACCTGGAGACGCCTGAGCCCGCCTCAGGCGGGTCCCCGTGCGAGTCGCTGAAATGGGCCGTCGGATTTGGCGGCCCGGACCCCCCGAAGGGGAAAGGAGCGCAACATGAAGACGAAGGCAACATCCAAAGAGGTGACGCGGCGCGAACTCCTGAGGGGAGCCGCCGCCATCGGCGTGGGCGTGGGCTTCATCGGCAACTGGCGTTGGGCGCGCGCGCAGGCGAAGAAGCCGATCCTGATCGGCCTGACCTGCGACGCCACCGGCACCTTCGCCGACAGCGGCCAGTGTGACCGGCGGGCCATGATCCTGGCCATCGAGGAGTTCAACGCCAAGGGCGGCGTCCTGGGCCGGCCCATCGAGTACAAGTGGGAGGACACCGAGACCGACGCCTCGGTGGCCGTCCGCAAGGCCCAGCGCCTCATCGAGCGGGACAAGATCGACTTCATGATCGGCGCCATCAGCAGCGCCGTGGCCGCCCCGCTCTCCGAGCTGGCGCAGCGCTACGGGATCATCTACTTCAACAGCAACAGCAGCGCCGACACCGTGACCAACGAAAAGTGCCAGCGGGTCAATTTCGTCTGGGACTGCAACACGTGGCAGTTCGCCAACGCCCTGGGTCCCCTGGTGTCCAAGACCCTCGGGAAGAAGTGGTTCATCCTGACCCACGACTATGTCTGGGGCAAGAACGTCACCAAGGACACGCGCGAGGTCATGACGAAGGTGGGGGCGCAGGAGCTCGGCGAGATTCTGATCCCGCAGGGCACCCGAGACTTCAGCGCGCAGCTCCTGCGCGTCCGCTCCATGAAGCCCGAGGTGGTCATCGCCAACGTGGCCGGCATCGAGCAGACCGCCTTGCGCGAGCAGGCGTTCGAGTTCGGCTCCGACAAGGACGCCCACTGGGTCTTCCCGCAGCAGGACTACCCGGACCTCTTCGCCCTGGACCCCAAGCGGCGCTTCGGCTACTTCACCACCACCTGGTACCACACCCTGACCGACCCAGGCGCGCAGGACTTCGTCCAGCGGTTCAAGAAGCGCTGGGCCGGCGCCCCCATCGAGATCCCCGAGAACGTGGCCTGCAACGGCTACATCGCCACGCGGGAGATGCTGCGGGCCATCGAGCGGGCCGGCACGACGCGGAACCACGAGGTGATCAAGGCCCTGGAAGGTCACGTGATCAAGGACAACTTCCGGAAGTACCCCTCGACCATCCGGGAGTGGGACCACCTGGTGAGCAACATGATCTTCCTGGCTAAGGCCAAGAAGCCGAACGAGATGAAGGACAAGTGGGACTTGATGGAGCTGATCGGCGACCTCCCGCCGGAGCAGATCGCCCCGCCCAAGGAGATCAGCAGGTGCAAGATGCAGTCGATCGCCGAGACCCCGGTCTACGGCGGCTAGATTGACCGGGGCCGGGCGCCCTGCCGCCGTCGGAGGGGTGGGGCGCCCGGCACGATACCGAGCTGTCCTCGGAAGGATAGACGCATGCCGGGACTCGCGGAACTGGTGACACAAATCCTGAACGGGTTCGTCCTCGGCCTCCTCTACGCCATCATCGCCCTGGGGTTCATGCTGATCCTGGGCACCATGGAGGTCATCAACTTTAGCCATGGCCTCCTCTTCGCCTGGGGCGGATACCTCGCCCTCACGCTCCAGCCATATGTGGGCTGGTGGGGGGCGCTCGGCCTGGCGCCCGTCGGGGTCGGCCTTCTGGGACTTCTCATGGAATTCGGCGTCCGCCGGACGTACGGGAGGGATCCCCTGTTCGGCCTCCTCTTCACCTTCGGCGCCGCCTTGGCCCTGGAAGAGCTGATCCGGATCTTCTGGGGATCGCGCGGCTACACCATCACCGCCCCCGCCTTCGTGGCAGGCCCGTTTCGCCTGGGCTTTCTGTACTATTCCAAGTACCGCCTCCTGGTGGTCGTCCTGGCCATCCTGCTCCTGGCCTTTGTCTGGTGGTTCCTGGAGAAGACGCCGTATGGAGCCATCATCAAGGCCGGGGCCCACGACAGCGAGATGGTCATGGCGCTGGGCATCAACATCAGCCTGATGCGGAACCTGGTCTTCGGCCTGGGCACGGCCATGGCCGGAATCGCCGGGGTCGTCGCCTCGCCCATGTGGAGTCTCAAGCCCACGGTGGGGGCCGAGGCCCTCATGCCGGCCTTCATCATCGTCGTCATTGGCGGTATTGGCTCGTTCTGGGGGGCCGTCGCGGGCGGATTGCTAGTCGGGATGGCGAGCGGCCTGAGTAACTTGGTCATTCCCCGCGGCTCCATCCTGGTGATGTATCTCCTGATGATGGTCGTCCTGCTCTGGCGCCCTCGCGGCCTCATGGGGCAGAAGAGCATCCTGGAACTGTGAGGCATGTCAACTGGTCAATTGGTCAAGAAGTCAATTGGGCCTGTTGTGTCCTTCCTGATCGACCATTTAACTATTTGACGAATCGACCCGCGATGGCAACCACCACACCTCCGATTCTGGACACCGACTGATCATGCGGTCTCTGCTGCGCGAATGGACACCCCTTCCGATGCTGGGCATGTTCGCCCTGTTCCTCTTCCTCCCGGCGCTCATGCCCTTCCTGGGCGGCTACACCTACCTCGGCACCGAGATCATGATCTGGGCGATCTTCGCCCTGGGGTACAACCTGCTGCTCGGCTACACGGGGCTGCCGGCCTTCGGCCACGGGGCCTTCTTCGGCATGGCCAGCTACTACCTGGCCATCAGCCAGCGGGACTGGACGAGCGGCCTGTGGATTCCCCTGCTGGTCGGAATCGTGGGAACGACCATTTGTGGCGCCGTGGTCGCGCTCTTTGTCGCCCGGAAACGCGGGATCTACTTCTCCCTGCTCACCATCGCGTTCGGAGTGATGTTCTGGTTCCTGGTGTTCGTCTTCGAACCCTGGACTGGGGGCGAGGACGGCGTCACTGGGATTAGCCGGATGTCGGTAGGCCTCCCGGGACTGTTTGAGATCCCGCTCCGCGACAACCTGGCCTTCTACTATTTCGTCTACGCATTCTTCGTTGTCGCAACCATCCTGCTCTGGCGCATCGTCAATTCCCCTTTCGGGCAGGTGATTCAGGCGATCAAACAGAGCGAGACGCGCGCCCGTGCCCTCGGTTACAACACCGTCCGGTACAAGTGGGCGGTTTTCACCGTGAGCTGCGCCTTCGCCGGGCTGGCTGGCGGGCTCTACGTCCTGGCGCGCTTCGGGGCCTTCCACGAGCCCATGAGCCTGCACCAGTCGGGCAACGTCGTCCTGATGTGCCTGATCGGCGGGGGATTTGCCAGCTTCTACGGGCCAGTCCTGGGCGTGGCGGTGTTCCTCATGCTTCGGGACCTCTTCTCCACCCTCACCGACCACTGGATGCTCCTCTACGGCCTTCTCTTCATGGGGATCATCCTCTTCATGCCCGAGGGAATCCTCGGACTGATCAAGCGCATCCGGCAACCGGCGGCCTTCCATGACACGCAGGCGGCCGAGGCGGCACGCACCGAGCAGACGGTCACATCGGCTCCATCAAATCCGAAGCCAGGTGGATCGTCATGAGTGTTTCTGAGGCCACGTCGCCCATCCTCGAGACCCGCGGCCTGCGGAAAGCCTTCGGGGGCCACGTCGTCTTGGAGGACGTGAACCTGAGGTTCGAGCCGGCACGGCTGTCCGCCATCATCGGCCCGAACGGCGCGGGGAAGACCACCTGCTTCAACCTGCTGAACGGGTTCCTGGCTCCGGATCGCGGCCAGATCCTCTTCCGAGGGCGAGATATCACGCCTCTCGCCCCGGAAGAGCGCGCGCGCCTGGGGATGTGCCGCTCGTTTCAGATTCTGAACCTCTTCAACGACTACACGGTCCTGGAAAACGTCCGCGTGGCGGTCCCCGCGATGCGACAGCGCGGGTCCAACCTATGGACGCCGGCAGGCGCGATCAGCGAGGCCCAGGACAAGGCGGCCCGCATCATTCGCCTCATCGGACTGGCGGGACGAGAGCATGTGGAGGCCAAGTATCTCTCCTACGGCCAGCGGCGCCTCCTGGAGATCGGCGTGACCCTGGCGGGTGAGCCGGAGGTGCTCCTGCTGGACGAGCCGACGAGCGGCCTCGGCATGCGCCCCATGGAGACCCTGCGGGACCTCGTCAAGCGGCTGTCGGAGGACCTCACCATTGTGGTGATCGAGCATGACATGGACTTCGTCCTCACGCTGTCCCACCATATCGCGGTTCTGCACCGAGGCATGGTGATTGCCGAGGGTCCGCCTGAGGCCATCCAGAACAACGCCGAGGTGCGGGAGGCGTATCTGGGGAGGCTCAAGTACGCGAGAGCCACACAATGACGACGGCCCAGCCGCTCCTCTCCGTCGAGAACATCGATACCTTCTACGGCGACGCCCAGATTCTGCGTGGCCTGTCCATGACCATCCATGCGGGGGAGACGGTGTGCCTCCTCGGTCGGAACGGCCGCGGCAAGACGACGGCCATCAAGAGCATCCTGGGCCTGGTGCCCGCGCGCAGAGGGCGGATCGTCTTCGACGGGGTGGACATCACCCAGATGCCCACCCACCTCATCGCGCGGAGGGGTATCGCCTGGGTGCCCGACAACCGGCGAATCTTCCCCACCCTCACGGTGGAGCGCAATCTCGAGATGGCCCTGAATCGCGCCCTGCCCCAGGCCGATGCCCAGAAGCGCTGGACGCTGAGCAGAGTCTACGAGCGCTTCCCAATCCTGGCTCGGCTCAAGGATCGGAGCGGCGAGTACCTGAGCGGCGGCGAGGGCCAACTCATCGCCATCGCCCGCGCCCTGCTCATGCACCCCAAACTGGTCCTCATGGACGAGCCCTCCCAGGGTCTTGCCCCGCGGATCGTCGAGGACATCACGGCCGTCATCCAGGAGATCCGGGACGAGGGGATCGCCATCCTTCTGGTGGAGCAGAACTCGTCCCTGGCGCTCGGTATGTCCGATCGGGCCTACGTTATCGACGATGGACACATCGTCCACACCTCCCGCGCGGCTGAACTCGAGGCCAATACTGCCCTGAAACACCGCCTACTGGCCGTTTGACGCGGCACCAGCGGCGGGTGGCTCTTCCCAAAGACTGTTTTTCAGGTTCCTCGGTTGTCCGGCATCCGCCCATTCAATCCGTTCTTCAGGCCGATGACGCCGAGGCGTTCGTACTTTCACTGATACGTTTGACATTTCCTACCTTGACAGGGATTGAAGACCCGGATAAGTGGTCAAGCTATGTGCACCCAACCGAGATCCAGGCAATCATTCAAGCAGAACATTCCGATGTAGGCCGAAGAGGGTCGGACATCATCATCCAGCACGAAGCCGATGCGGTTCCCTCGTCGCTTCCCGCGACTCTGCTGCGCGGCGCAAGCGTTCGATCTTGAACAGGAGTTTTCCGGAGGAGCCTCCCATGCCAGCACTCATTCGTCGCTACGACAACAAGAACCGGCCGATCATCACGGAAAGGACGGGAATTCTCGCTCTGACGTACTTCAACTTGGTCCGGCTCGCACGCGGCGAGGAATACCAAGGAGCGGTTGAGGGATTCGAGACGGTCTACGTGGTTCTGTCGGGCAATGGCGACATCGAGGTGAACGGCAAATCATTCCCGGGGATCGGCCAGCGGCCGGATATCTGGTCGGGGAGGGCCGACTCTGTGTATGCCACCACCGGTGCCACGGTTCGACTCCACGCGCACCAGGATGGGACGGAGATTGCGGTGGCGGGTGGCCGGTGTGATCAGGAATTCCCTCCATTTCGCGTTCCCCCCGAAGAGGTTGAAATGGTGGATGTCGGTTCTGTCGAAACACACTCGCACCGGCGAATCTTCCATATCCTCGGACACAATGCGGCGGGACGGGCGGGCAATCTGCTGGTGAGCGAGCTGTACTGCGATGAGGGCTGCTGGTCCGGGTATCCTCCCCACAAGCACGACGAGGAGCGAGGGTCCGAGGAGACAGCCTTTGACGAGACCTACCACTATCGCTTCCGCCCCGAGACCGGCTTTGGCGCCCAACTCTGCTTTCAGCCGGACGGGACGTCGCAGTGTTTCATGACGCGGAATGGGGATACCTTTCTCCTGGACAGGGGATACCATCCAACGGTAACCTCGCCCGGACACGGGGAGTACATCTTCACCATCCTCGTCGGCAGGCACCAGCGATCCCTCGTTCAGTATTTCAAGGAGGACCATCGGCATCTGATGGGCAAGATTCCAGGCATCCAGGACATGGTGGACAAATTCAAGTAGACCCGGTTTCGCGGCGACACGAATCGCAGGACATTGTGATGTTGGAGAGGCGAGGACACACGCCCATGACGAACCCGCTCTTCGATTTGACCGGCAAAGTTGCCCTGGTCACAGGCTCGTACCAGGGGCTCGGGCTCGCCATCGCCCGGGGCCTGGGGCAGGCCGGAGCCGCTCTCGCCCTCAATGGGAGGAATGAAGACAAACTGCGGCAGGCGGTTTCGAAGCTCTCGGGGGAAGGCCTCAAGATGTCCGGGTGCTGCTTCGATGTTTCGAATGCCGCTCAGATTCAGGAGAGGATCGCGGCCCTGGAGAGAGAAGTTGGGCAGATTGATATCCTGGTGAACAACGCGGGGATCCAGAGGCGCAGCCCCCTGGAGCAGTTTGAGGAGACCGTGTGGCGAGAGGTGCTGGAGACTAATCTGACCGGGGTGTTCCTGGTCACGAAGCGGGTTGTCCAGGGCATGATCGCCCGGAAGGCTGGCAAGATCATCAACATCTGCTCGTTGATGTGCGAGATGGGGCGACCCACTATCGGGGCATACACGGCGGCCAAGGGCGGCGTGAAGATGCTCACCAAGGCCATGGCTGTCGAGTGGGGGAAACATAACATTCAAGTGAACGGCATCGGGCCTGGCTATTTCGCCACCGAAATGAATCGGCCCCTCATAGAGAATCCCCAGTTCGATGCCTGGATTCGGTCGCGGACGCCGGCCGGGCGGTGGGGCGAGCCCGAGGAGCTGATCGGGGCGGCCGTGTTCCTCGCCTCCCGCGCCTCAGACTTCGTCAACGGCCAAATCATCTATGTAGATGGGGGGATCCTCGCTGCTCTGTGATGGGCTCGATAAGACCGGGTGGGTGGCGGTTCCTGATCTAAGCCAATAATCACGCTTCCATCTAGCCATCCGCAATGAGGGAGATGGGGGAAAGCAGACATATATTGTGGTTTTTCCCGCAAAGCTTACCCGCGAAAGATCAAAAATGTCCCGGATTCTTCAAGGTGTCTTTCCAGCCGACAGGGAAGCCTGGCAGCCTAACTGTGCGAAATTAAACTCATTTCAATGAATCGAACGGTCCATTCCAGACTCGAGGGACGGGCGCCCAGCGAAATATCCCTCCTGGTATGCGGTTTGCTTTAGTCATTCCCCGGCTGTGGAAAAGGTTTCATTTATCCCCAAGATTCGTTTCCCAGAAAACCGATCCAGGAGGTTCCTCGATGAAACTCACGCGTGGAGGTGAGTACGGCATTCGCGGTGTTCTGTACCTTGCCCAGCAGGACGACGGCAAGGTCAGCATGCTCTCTGCGATCGCCAAGGCTCAGGATGTCCCACCCCGGTTCCTGGCCAAGATCTTCCAGGCGCTGGCAAAGGCGGGAGTCGTCAAGTCGCACCGGGGCGCCAAGGGCGGCTTCTCCCTGGCGCGACCGGCCTCCGAAATCACGATCAAGGATGTGATCGAGGCAATCGAGGGCCCCATCCATCTAAACGTTTGCTTGATGGGCCACGGCGAGTGCAACCGCGACAATATCTGCCCCGTGCACGCCATCTGGGAGGAAGCGCAAGGAAAAATGATGGACGTTCTGTCCCGGGCCAACTTTGCCGATCTGGCCAAGGCGGAACGCCAGGCGCAGATGGCCCACGCGTAGCACCTTCCGACGAACGGTCCGAATCCGCCAGAGGCGGACGGACTCCTACGGAGGGGCATTCGGAGGGATGGGCGCGAAACGAGCCGAGCCGACCCCGATGCCCCCGGCCCCTTCCCGCCCAGGTTCTCCCGCGATTCGCGTTCCCTTTGTCTGTCTGGTAGATGACGGGAAGGTCCCCACCCTTCTCGATCTCTCTGTGCAGGCATTGGACGCCCACTCCCGACACGCGCCTTTGATCGGTTGACGTTCTGCAAACCGCCGTTGAACGTGGTCGCCGAGCGAGACTTTCCTGCGATTTCCAGCCAGAGGTGTTGGACCGAATTCCAGGGGCTGAACGTGGGCTTCCCGGTTGCAATCCACGGCCCCGTCGGCTATGATGCCCTCCGAAAAGGAGTGAATTATGCCAGGACCCCTGGCTTCGCATAAAAGCGCCATTGCAGCACACGTTCTGCCTTTCGTCAGCAAGCCCTCTCGTTACATCGCTGGGGAATGGAACGTCGCGGTGAAGGACCCGGCGGCAGCCGAGGTCCGGGTGGCCCTGGCGTTTCCCGATGCCTACGAGATCGGGATGTCGCACCTGGGCCTCAAGATCCTCTACCAGCTCTTGAATGCCCGGCCTGAAATCTTGGCGGAGCGGGCCTACGCCCCCTGGCTGGACGCCGAGGCGCTTTTCCGGCATCACGGCATCCCGCTGTGCGGCCACGAGTCGGGCCTTCCCCTGGCCAGCTTTGACATCCTGGGATTCACTCTCCAGTACGAGCTGTCCTTCGCGACCATCCTCAATATGCTGGATCTCGCCGGCATCCCTCTGCGCGCGGCCGAGCGGGACGCCCGGCATCCCCTGGTCGTGGCCGGCGGCCCCGTGGCCTTTGCGCCGGAGCCGCTGGCGGACTTCACGGACGCCTTCCTCATCGGCGATGGCGAAGAGGCGACGCTGGAGCTGTGTGAGGTCGTTCGCGAGTGGAAGCGCGCGGGCGGCTCCCGCGAGGATTTGCTCCGCGCGGTGAAGGGAATCGTCGGGATGTACGTCCCCGCCCTGCACCAGCTGGGTGAGGTCGTGCGCAAGCGGACCGCCCTCGCCCTCGACGTCGTGGACTACGGGCGGTTCCCCATCCCCTACATGGAGATCGTGCACGACCGGGCCAACATCGAGGTGATGCGGGGCTGCGCGCAGGGGTGTCGCTTCTGCCAGGCCGGCTACATCTACCGCCCGATCCGCGAACATTCCGCCGAGAGAATCCGGGCGATGGTGGGCCAGGCCCGCCAGGGGACCGGCTACGAGGAGGTGTCCCTGTCCTCCCTCTCCATCGCTGATCTGTCGTGTCTCGGCGACCTGGTGCCTCCCCTCATGGCCAGCCTGATCCCGGACAAGACCTCCCTGAGTCTCCCCTCGCTCCGTGTCGAGGCCTTGAACCGCAACAAGGAGATTGCCCAGGAGATCGGGAAGGTCAGGAAGACCGGGTTCACCATCGCGCCCGAGGCGGGCTCGGCCCGGCTGCGAAAGGTGATCAACAAGGAAGGCTTCGACGAGGATCAGATCTTCACCGCAGTCCAGAACGCGGCCCGAGCCGGCTGGGAGTCGGTGAAGTTCTACTTCATGATCGGGCTGCCGACCGAGACGCAGGGTGACCTGGACGACCAGGTTCGCGTCGCCAAGGAATCGGCACGGATCGCCCGCCGGGAGAGCCCGCGGGGATTCGGCCTGACGGTCAGCGCCAGCTCCTTTGTGCCCAAGCCGCACACGCCCTTCCAGTGGTTCGCGCAGGAGCCGATGCCGGTCCTCAAGGAGAAGCAGGCGTACCTTCGAGCGCGGCTGCGCGAGGCACGGATAGATTTCAAGTGGCATCACGTGGAGTCGTCCTTCCTGGAGGCGGTATTCACGCGGGGTGGCCGGGAGGTGGGTGCCGCCATCGCCCTAGGCCAGAAGCGGGGATGCCGCTTCGACGGATGGACGGAGCAGCTCAAGTTCGACACCTGGATGGAGGCACTGGCGGATGCGGGCGTGGACCCCTACGCCATCGCCAACCGGCCCCGCGGCCTGGACGAGCCTCTGCCGTGGGACCACATTGACTGCGGGGTCTCGAAGCAGTTTCTCCAGCGAGAGTACAAGAAGGCCCTGCAGGTGAAGGGCACCCCGGACTGCCATGTGGGCCCCTGTAGCAACTGCGGCGAGATCTGCGTTCCCAACTGGCGCAGCTGGGCCCAGGAGGTCGGGATGATCCAGCCGAGCGCCGAGCGCCTTGAGTTGAGAGCCGAGAGCCACGAACCGGACGCGGCGAGACGCGAGGCGCGACAGGCCATTGGCCAAGTGGCCGATCAGTCAAATGGTCTTGACGGATTGACCAATCGACCACTGGACCAATCGACTCGACGGAGCCGGGTACCCCCTGGGGGGGTGCCAGCCGTGCAGCCGGTCCAGAAGATCCGATTTGAATTCCAGAAGGTGGGAGAGCTTC
Source organism: uncultured bacterium (assembly GCA_964644725.1). Classification (GTDB taxonomy): domain Bacteria; phylum Methylomirabilota; class Methylomirabilia; order Methylomirabilales; family 2-02-FULL-66-22; genus 2-02-FULL-66-22. The sequence continues at coordinate 10,138 of CAZXXV010000009.1, read as the reverse complement.
GCTATCTCTCCCACCTCGAACTGATGCGGGCGCTGCAGCGCGCGTTGCGGCGCGCCGGCGTGCCGCTGGCCTACACGCAGGGCTTCAATCCCCAACCGAAGGTCTCCGTGGCCCAGGCGCTGGCCGTGGGCGTGGAGGGCCTGCGGGAACTCGGAGAGGTGGAGCTGACGTCGCGGATAGAGCCGGCGGATCTCCTGGCGCGGTGGAACGCGCAACTGCCGCCCGAACTCAAGATTCTCCGGGCCTGGGAAGCGCCCCTGAAGGGGCCGTCGCTTTCCGCCGGGGTACGAGGTGCCGCGTATCAGGTTCGGTTACTGCCGAACGGCTGGGATCCAACCACCCTTGCCGCCCTCGGCGCCGCCGGGGCCTGCGCCGATTTCCTGGCGCGGGGTCCCATCCCTGTCGAGGTGTCCAAGAAAGGCCAGTCCGTGACCCTCGACGCCCGCCCATTCGTCCAAGAATTTACCGCCACGTTGGAGGACGGGTGCCCCCAGTGGGGCCTCACCCTCCGGGCCGGCCTGGGGGGCAGCGTGAAGCCCCAGGCGGTCATGCGGAAATTTCTGGGACAGTGGGTCCCCCCCGGCGAACTGGATCGGATGGTCTCGTCCCTGCGGATCACGCGGACGGCCCTCGCCCTCGAGGGCCAGGGGTAGGCCTCCAGGGTTCCCCGCGGCAAGCGGGGACGTCGAGGTCTACCAATGAAACGCGAGATCATCGTCAATTCCTCCCTGGTCGAGACCCGGGTGGCGGTCATCGAGGACGGCACCCTGGTCGAACTCCTGATCGACAACGCCCACACCCAGAGCCTCGCAGGCAACATCCACAAAGGCCGGATCTTGAAGATCCTGCCGGGGATGCAGGCTGCCTTCGTGGACATCGGGCTGGCCCGGGACGCCTTCCTCTACGTTCGGGACGTCTACGAGGAGATGGAGGACTACGAGCAATTCCTGACCCTGGGCGAGGGGAATGGGGATGGGGAGGTGCCCGAGGAGGAGGTGCCGCCTCCGCGCCGCGGGAGCCAGCGCAACCGCCCGCGACGGCCCTCCCATGCCTCCATCGAGGAGTTGATCCAGGAGGGGCAGGAGGTGTTGGTGCAGGTGGCGCGGGAGCCCCTGGGCACCAAGGGCGCCCGCATCACCTCCCACGTCACGCTGCCGGGGCGGTACCTGGTGTACATGCCGACCGAATCCCATGTCGGCGTGTCGCGCAAGATCGAGAGCGAGGCCGAGCGGTCGCGCCTCAAGCAAATCATCGAGGAGGTCAACGTCCCGCGCGAGGGGATCATCGTCCGGACCGCCGGGATCGGGCGCTCCAAGGCGGAGATCCAGGCCGACTTCGAGTTTCTCCGCTCCACGTGGCGCCAGATCAGGGCCAAGGCCGAGACGCTCAAGGCTCCCGCCCTGGTCCAGAAGGACCTGGACCTGGTCTTCCGCATCTTCCGGGACTTGATCACGAAGGACGTGACGCGGCTGGTAGTGGACTCGGCCGTCGAGTACGAGCGGTGCCTCGAGTACACCGAGTCGCTGTTCCCCGAGCTGCGCCAACTCCTCTTCCTGTACACGGAGGACGAGCCGATCTTCAAGAGCTTCGGCATCGAGAAGGAAATCGAGAAGGCCCTCCGGAGCAAGGTGTGGCTCAAGTCCGGGGGATACCTGGTCATCGAGCAGACCGAGGCCCTGGTCTCGGTGGACATCAACACGGGCAAGTACGTCGGCAAGCACGACTTCGAAGAGACCATCCTCAAGACCAACCGGGAGGGCGCCCGGGAGATCGCGCGGCAGGTCCGCCTGCGGGATCTGGGCGGGATCATCATCATCGACTTCATCGACATGGCCCGGCAGGAGAATCGGGACAAAGTGATGGCCGAGCTCAAAGAGGCGCTCAAGGCCGACCGGTCCCCCAACAACGTGTCGCTCCTGTCGGAACTGGGCTTGGTGGAGATGACGCGTAAGCGCGTGCGCCAGGGCCTGAACCAGTCCCTCAGCCAAACCTGCGCGGCTTGCGGCGGCCTGGGCTGGGTGCGCTCGACCGCCTCGATCGCCCACCAGGTGCTGCGCGAGGTGGAATGGCGCATGGCGCGCAAGGGGCTCCCTCGGATCAAGATCCGGGCCGCCCTCGACCTCACCGAATGGATGAAGGCCGAGGAAGCGGAGATCATCGAGCGGCTGCAGCAGACCCTGAGCGGCGAGATCGAGATTGTCCCCGAGGAGACATATCCACCAGGGAAGTACTCGCTGCTGGAGGGGTAGCACGCGTCGAGTGGTCGATTTGTCAATTGGTCAAGTGGTGGGTGGCGAGACGGGAACTCCGGGGCAGGGTGGACAAATTGACCATTTGACAACTTGACCAATTGACATCCGAGAAGGCCGGAAAAGCTTGACACTTCCGGACCCCCATGTTATAGAACAATCCCCGTCTCGGTGAGAGGCGGGGTCGTTTTTTTGGAGGCCATCAGCGATCAGCCCTCAGCCCCAGAGCTGAAAGCTGATGGCTGAAGGCTTTTCACAGGGAAGGAGTGCCCGTGTACGCCATCATCGAATCGGGTGGAAAACAATACCGGGTCGAGCCCGGAGCCGTCGTGGCGCTGGAGCGCATCCCGGGGGATGTGGGCAGCCAGGTAGATCTGGACCGGGTCCTCCTGGTCTCGGACGGCGCCACGGTGAAGGTCGGCAAGCCCACCCTGTCCGGTGCCAAGGTGATTTCGCAGATCGTAGCCCAGACCCGGGGCGAGAAGATCGATGTGTTCAAGTTCAAGCGGCGCAAGAAGTACCGCCGCAAGACGGGTCACCGCCAGGAGTTGACGAAGGTTCGGATCGCGGAAATCGTCGCCTGACAAATGGGAAAGCACGCCCCTCACCCTAGCCCTCTCCCGCACCCGCCTTTGGCGGGTACCCGGGGAGAGGGGAGGTGAGGGGGGCGAGGACGGGTGAACCATGGCACACAAGAAGGGCGTGGGCAGTTCGCGGAACGGCCGGGACAGCGCGGGTCGCCGACTGGGGATGAAGGCCTTCGCCGGTCAGACGGTCACCGGGGGGAGCATCCTCGTCCGGCAGCGGGGCACACGGTTCAAGCCCGGAAAGAACGTGGGCATCGGCGGCGACGACACCCTGTTCGCGAAGGTGAGCGGCATCGTGTACGTCGAGCAGCGCGGCGGCAATCGCTTCGTCTCCATCACATCCGCCACCTAACCAGATTGTCGATTGCGGAATGTCGATTGTGGATTTGACCCGCGAGGCTCCTTCAATCGGCAATCGTCAATCCCACATCGACAATGTTTGTTGACACCGCCCGCATCGTGGTTCAGGCCGGAGGGGGCGGTCGCGGCTGCATGAGCTTCCGCCGCGAAAAATACGTGCCCCGGGGCGGACCCAACGGCGGGGATGGGGGGGACGGGGGGAGCATCTATATCGAAGCCAGCCGGTCCTACCAGACCCTGATCGACCAGAAGTACCAGCAACTCTACCGCGCCCGGCGCGGCGAACACGGGCGCGGCAAAGAGCAGCACGGCGCGGCTGGCCAGGACCTCATCATCAAGGTCCCTCTCGGCACCGTGGTCCGCGACGCCGACACGGGCGAGATCCTGGTGGATCTTGTCGTCGAGGGCCAGAGAGCGTTGGTGGCCCGGGGCGGCAAAGGCGGCCGCGGCAACGCCCGCTTCGCCACCCCGACCCGGCAGGCACCCCGCTTCGCCGAACCCGGCACCCCCGGCGAAGTTCGGACCATCCTCCTTGAACTCAAGCTCATCGCGGACGTCGGCCTGGTGGGCTTGCCCAATGCAGGCAAGTCGTCGCTGTTGGCGGCCTTCTCCGCCGCCCGTCCCAAGATCGCGGCCTACCCCTTCACGACACTCACCCCGAACCTGGGTGTGGTGGACATCCCCCCTTTCGGCGGTTTCGTGGTTGCCGACATTCCCGGCCTCATCGAGGGGGCCGCGGCCGGGGCGGGCCTGGGCATCCGATTCCTGCGCCACATCGAACGCACCCGCCTGCTGGTGCACGTCGTGGACGTGTCGGAGGCGGGCGGCGACCCGGCGGCAGCCCTCACGACGGTCGAAGGGGAGTTGGCCGCATACAATCCCGCCCTGCTGCGCATACCACGTATCGCTGCCGCGAACAAGATCGATCTCCCTCATGCCCAGGGGCTGGCGCGGCTTTCGGCCCTGTGCGCCTCCCACGAGATGCGCCTAGTCCCCGTCTCTGCCCTGACGGGCGAGGGGATCCCGGCCCTGGTGGAGGAGATCGCGACGATGCTCCGGGCGGCACAACGAACATCCCATGACCTCGCGCAAAGCGTCGCCTCCCGCTGATCGCCAGGGCTGGCTGGCGCACCCGAAGCGGGTCGTCGTGAAGGTGGGATCGGGAGTGCTGTCCCGCGGCGGGATTAGCCTGCACCGGCCGACGGTCTGCGGATTGGCTTCGGCCCTGGCCTCATTCCGGGCGCGGGGGATCGAGGTCATCCTGGTGTCCTCGGGGGCCATCCTGGCCGGGATGGAGGCCCTGGGGCTCCCGGAGCGACCCCGCGACCTGCCGCTCAAGCAGGCCGCGGCCGCCGTCGGGCAGAGCCATCTCATGCGCGCCTACGAGGAGGCCTTCCAGCCCTGCGGGCTGCGCGTGGCCCAGATCCTCCTCACGCGGGAGGACCTCCGCCACCGGGGCCGGTATCTCAACGCCCGGAACACGCTCTTCACGCTTCTCAGGCTCAACGTCGTTCCCATCGTCAACGAGAACGACACGGTGGCCGTCCAGGAGATCCAGTTCGGCGACAACGACACCCTCTCGGCGCTGGTGGCCAACTTGGCCGAGGCGGACCTCTTGGTGATCCTGACCGACACCGAGGGGCTGTTCACCGCCGACCCGCGCCGGGATCCGTCGGCACGCCTCATCCCGCTGGTGCGCCCGCAGGATGCCGTGACCTCTTTCTGCGCCGAGGATGCCGGCAGCGCCGCCAGCATCGGCGGCATGAGTTCGAAGGTGCTGGCGGCCCGGCGGGCGGCGACGGTAGGTATTCCCACGGTGGTGGCGAGCGGCCTCAAACCGGAGGTGCTGGACGCGGTCCTGCGAGGCGCGGACGTGGGCACCTTCTTCGTCCCATCGCGCAGCCGGATGCAGAGCCGGAAGCGATGGCTCGCCTTTGCCAGCCAGCCCCGCGGTGGGATTGTGGTGGACGCTGGGGCGAAGCAGGCGCTGGTGGTCGGGGGGAAGAGTCTGCTCCCTTCCGGCATCCGCACGACCCGGCGCAGCTTCCGGGCCGGCGATGTGGTCAGCCTTGTGGATCCGGAGGAGCGGGAGTTCGCCCGGGGCTTGGTCAATTACGGTCGGGACGAGGTGGAGAAGATCAAGGGCCTGAAGTCCCACGAGATCGCGGCCGTGCTCGGCAGTAAGCCGTATGATGAGGTCGTGCACCGCGATAATCTGGTGATCCTGGAAAGCCTCCAGGAAACCGCAGACACCCAGCGCTAGCGCTTGGTACCCGGCAGATGAACGCAGATGGCCCAGGGGGCTTCAAGCATGAGCAGCTTTGACATCCGGGCGATGGCCCGGGCCGCGCGGGCGGCCAGCCACGTCCTGGCCGGCGCCACCGGGGAGAAGAAGAACGCGGCGCTCCGCGCCATGGCCACCGGGCTCTTGGATTCGCGCGAGCGGATCCTCCTGGCGAACGCCGAGGACGTGGCGGCGGCCAAGTCCGAGGCGTGCCCCCCCGCCTTCGTGGATCGCCTGACCCTGACCGTTCCGCGGATCGAGGGGATGGCCCGCGGTCTCCGGCAGATCGCGGAGCTGCCGGATCCCGTGGGGGAGATCACCGGCATGTGGCGCCGGCCCAACGGGCTCACGGTGGGACGTATGCGGGTCCCCCTGGGGGTGATCGGGATCATCTACGAGTCGCGGCCCAACGTGACGGCCGATGCCGCCGGCCTCTGCCTGAAGTCGGGGAACGCGGTCATCCTCCGGGGAGGGCGAGAGGCGCTGCGCAGCAACCAGGCCATCGCGGCCGTGCTGGCGGCATCCGTGGCCTCGGTGGGACTGCCGGAGGCCTCCCTCGCGGCCGTGCCGACGCCCGACCGGGCCGTCGTGAAAGAGATGCTCGGGCTGCATGGCCTGATCGACCTGGTCATCCCGCGCGGCGGGGAGGAGTTGATCCGCGCGGTACGTGAGGGCTCACACATCCCGGTGATCGCGCACGACAAGGGACTCTGCCACACCTACGTGGATGCGGGCGCCGATCTCGCCATGGCGGCGGAGATCGCCTACAACGCCAAGGTCGAGCGCCCCGGGGTCTGCAATGCCATGGAGACCCTCTTGGTCCACGCCGAAGTGGCCGCCGCCTTCCTGCCGGGCTTCGTCGCGCGCCTTCGCCAGGCCGGGGTGCAGGTGCGGGGGTGCCCGAAGACCCAGGCCCTCGTGCCGGGCATCCGGCCCGCCAGCGAGGAGGACTGGGACACGGAGTACCTCGACCTCATCCTGTCCATCCGGGTGGTGGACTCGTTCGAGGAGGCCCTGGCCCACATCGCCCGACACGGCTCGGGGCTGGCGGAGGCCATCGTGACGGCCGATCACGGGCGGGCCATGCGCTTCCTGCGCGAGGTGGATGCCGGCGCCGTCTTCGTGAACGCCTCGACCCGCTTCACCGACGGGTACGAGTTCGGGATGGGTGCCGAGATGGGCATCAGCACGCAGAAGCTGCATGCGCGGGGCCCCATGGGCCTGACCGAGTTGACCTGTCAGAAGTTCGTCGTCCTGGGCGAGGGACAGGTCCGCGATTCGCGGGCGTAGCGACCGGGCCCCGGCGGGGCCGGCCTGGCATCCGGAGCGACCATGCGTCTCGGCATCATGGGCGGGACATTCGATCCGATCCACCTGGGCCACCTGCGGGCGGCCGAGGAGATCTACTGGGCCTTCGGCCTGGACCGGATCATCTTCGTCCCGGCGGCACGCCCGCCCCATAAGGATGAGGGCGTGGTGGCCTCCGCGCTGCATCGGTACGAGATGGTCTCGCTGGCCACGGTCTTCACGCCGTACTTCACGGTCTCGTCCATCGAGCTCACGCGGCCGGGGAAGTCCTACTCCGTGGAGACGGTCCGGGAGTTCCAGAAGCTGTCCGGGCCGGACACCAGCCTGTACTTCGTGATGGGAGTGGACGCCTTCCTGGGGATGTCCGGGTGGCGGCAGGCCCGGGAACTGCTCAAGTTAGCGCGGGTGATCGTGACGGCGCGGCCGGGCTGGCGCCTCGACGAGGTGGAGCGCCTGCTGACGCCCGACCAGCGGAAGATCCTGGGGAATCCCGGGTTCCGCTACCTGAAGATATCCGACATCGATCCCGAGCGGGTGGAGCGTGAGTTCGAGCCGCGGCAGGTGCTCCTGGTGGAGGTGGTGTCGTTGGACATCGCCTCGCGAGAGATCCGGCAGTTGGTGGAGCAGGGGCGGAGCATCCGGCATCTGGTGCCGGACACGGTGGCGGCCTACATGGCCAAGAACCGGCTGTACCAGCGGTCGCGGCCCGGCCGCTCCCGGGCCTAGTCAACCCGGCAATCTGGCAACCCGTCAATCAGGCAACCCGGGACCCCTGATTGCCCCGCCATCGGCGGGGTTGCCCAATTGCCGGCGTGATGGAGGGACGGCCATCGACTCATCCGAGGTGGTGAAGCTGGCCGCCGATGCGGCGGCGACGGTCAAACCCAGCTACCTGGCGATCCTGGACCTGCGCGGCCTGTGCACCTTCACCGACCACTTCCTGATCGCGAGCGCCGGCTCGGCTCGTCAGGTGCGGACCATCGCGGAGAAGGTGGAGGAACAACTCGCGCGATCGAAGGTCAAGATGTCGCACCGCGAGGGGGTGGGCGAGGCGCAATGGATTTTGCTTGACTACCAAGATGTCGTCGTTCATATTTTCGCCGACCGAGCCCGCGAGTACTACGACCTCGAGCGCCTCTGGGCAGATGCACCGAAGCAGCAACTGCTGGGCTGACTGCGCTGGGGCGACAGGGGGGCCGAGCGGGATGACCGGCCCGGGTGGTGCGCGGGTGGGCCCTCGGGCGCGTGGGGGGGGCCGCGACCCCTCGGGCCAGTCGCGGGAACATCGCGGAGATCAACACCGACCTCGCGGAGGCGCAGCAACCGCATAGCTTCCGCGAGGATTTATATTCCCGGTCGAAAGATCGCCCCACCACTGGAGGGGACGAGGATGTGGCTCAAGGGACCCAAGCTGGAGAAATTCAAGCAGCGCTTGCTTGCCAAGCGGAAGGAATTGATCACCGAGGTCCGGGGCTCGAACGTCGGGAGCCTCGAGACCAGCAGCGACGGAATCCAGGACATCGCCGACCAGGCGAGCAGCGCCTATACCAAGGAGTTCCTGCTCTCCATCGGCGATGCGGAACGCCGGATGCTCAGGCAGGTGGACGAGGCCCTGGACAAGATCCGGCAGGACACCTATGGCCTCTGCGAGTCGTGCGGCGAAATGATCAACGAGCGGCGATTGGAGGCGCTGCCCTTCGCCAGGCTCTGCATCTCGTGCCAGGAGCAGGAAGAGCGGGCGAAGGCCGAGAGATGATCTCGTGCGCCCCCCGCCGCTGACCGCCGGATCCACGGCAATGGCTCCGGCCGACCGCCGGGTTGGCTCTCGGGGGTGCCGCATGCATGGATCGAAAGGCCGCCAGGATGCCGGCCCCGCCCCGACAGCTTCCCTCTCCCCTCCAACAGCCCCCCCCTCCGGCTGTAGGCTAGGCCCCGCGACCCGCCTCCCGCTCGTCCGCGAAACCCGACCTCGTTTTACCTTCCGACGCCTTGCTTCGCGCGCCGTGTCTCTCTGGCTCCTAGGATGTTCGCTTCTCGCCGTCGGCCCGGCCTGGGCGCAGGCGGAGGATAGGAGTCACTCCATCCTCGATGAGCTGTGGAGACGGCTGGGTGACGCCCAAACACTGCTCAACGATCCCACCGTCCGGAGGTACGCGTCCTATGCCGTGGGCGGGATCGTCTTGCTCTGGCTGGTCAGCCGGGTCCGGCGGCTGCTGCGGCAGGGCGGTGGACGGAGGGACGTAGCGGCCCCATCCAGGTCCGAGAACCTCCGGGAGGCCCGACGGGCTGCCCGGCGTGGCGACCACATTCAGGCCGGCCGGTTCTACGAAGCAGCCGAAGAGTGGGAGGCCGCAGCCGAAGCCTACGAGCACGGGCGGGCATTCGCCGAGGCGGCCAGCCTCTGGGAGCGGGTGAACCAGGCGGCCAAGGCGGCCCGGCTGTACGAGCAGGCGAATGAGTCCCTCAAGGCGGCCGAGCTCTATGCCCGCCTCGGCAATTACGCCAGGGCGGCAAGCTTGTTCCAGAAGGGCGGACAGGAGATCAGGGCAGCCGAAGCGTACGAGCGCGCGGGGGACCCGGAGCGGGCCGCGGCGCTGTACGCCAAGCAGGAGGTGTTCGACCGCGCCGGGGAGCTCCTGTTCAAAATGGGCCAGCATGCCCGGGCGGCCGAGCTGTTCGAGCGTGCCCTGCGCCGCCTCGTGGTGCGCGGGGCGGAACGTATGCCGGAGGCAGTCCGGGCGCGGCAGGCCCTGGCGCGCCGCTGCGGCGAGCTGTACGCGCAGGGCGGGCAACCGGCCAAGGCGGCGGCGGTGCTGCGAGAGCACGGGCTGGAGGTCGAGGCGGCCGAATACTATTGCCAGGCGGGGGACTGGGAGACGGGGCTGGACCTGTTCCTGCGCCATCGGCAGTACGACCGCGCCATCGCCACCTGCCAGGCCCAGGGGGCGGAGGAGCGGCTTCACATCGTGCAGGGCGAGCGGCTGGTGGCGGACGGACGCGAGCGGGATGCGGCCCGGGAATTCGAGGTAGCCGGGGCATGGTGGCGCGCCGCAGAGATGTACGAGCGGGTCGAGGACTACGCCAAGGCGGCCAGGATGTACGCGCAGCACGGGGATGACGAGCGGGCTGCCGAGATGCACGCCGCGGCGGGAGAGCCGGCACTGGCCGCCGCCGCCCTGGAGCGATTGGGGAAACCGAAGGAGGCGGCGCGCTATTACCAGGAGGCGGGAGCGCTCCAGGACGCGGCGCGGGCCCTGCAGGCGGCCGGTGACTTCTTCGGAGCGGGGAGCCTGCTGATCGAGGCGCAGGCCGTGGACGAGGCGGTCACCCTCCTCCAGCAGGTGGGCCCG
>CAZXXV010000008.1:17653-20554 GCA_964644725.1 uncultured bacterium | reverse complement strand
TGAGGGAGAGGGTGCGGGTGAGGGTGCGATGCGAGTACACGAAAAGCGCGGGTTTGGCTCCTGCCCATGGCGGTCAGCCTAGTCCTCGAGGGAGTCTGCAAGGAGTTCGGCGCCGGCGACCAGCGCGTGGCGGCCGTGCGAGACGTTTCCCTCCAGGTGCAGGAGGGGGAGCTCTTCACCCTCCTCGGCCCCAGCGGGTGCGGCAAGACCACCACGCTGCGCCTGATCGCCGGCCTCGAGACCCCCTCGGCCGGCAAGATCATCTTTGACGGCCAGGACTTCACCAGCCTTCCCTCCTTCCGGCGCAACCTGGGCATGGTCTTCCAGAGCTATGCCCTGTATCCCCACATGAGTATCTTCGAGAACGTAGCCTACGGCCTTCGCGTCCGTCGTCTGTCAGAGGGGGAGATCCGGCGCCGGGTCCACGAGGCCCTGGATCTCGTCGGGCTGGCGGGCCTGGATGCGCGCCGGCCGGCCCAGCTTTCCGGGGGGCAGCAACAACGGATTGCTCTCGCACGGGCGTTGGTGTACGGACCAAGGCTCCTCCTCCTGGACGAGCCGCTCTCCAACCTGGACGCGAAGCTCCGGGTGTACATGCGGGAGGAGATACGGAAGATCCAGCAGCGGGCCCGGATCACGACGGTCTACGTGACGCACGACCAGGAGGAGGCCCTGAGCATCTCGGATCGGCTCGCCGTGATGTACGGGGGGCGCGTGGTGCAGGCGGGCACGCCGACCGAGGTATACGAGGCGCCGGCCTCGATGGGGGTGGCCGACTTCCTGGGGAAGGCCAATTTCCTTGAGGCCGAGGTGGTCGCCTGGCATCGCGACCGGGTCCGGGTGCGCCTCATGTCGGGGGCGGCCCTGGACGTGGCCCGGGGAGATCCAACGTGGAATCCGGTGGAAGGGGAGGCTGCCACGCTCTTCATCCGTCCTGAGCGCGTGCGGTTGGGGGACGATCGCGGGCGGGCCGCCGTGCGGCTGCAGGGCACGGTGACTCGGCTGACCTTCCTGGGGGGCATCGTCCGCTACGCGCTGGATGTGGGTGGGGCGAGGCCGGTGCTGGCCGACGAGCAGCGCCTCGTGCCCGACCTGGGGGTCGGGACAGCGACCACCCTTCACTTCGATCTCGCGGACCTGCGGGCGTATCCGGGAACGCAGCGGCCCTGGGGTGAGACGGCGTGAAGTCCGCCTGCGGCGGATGGCGGCGCCTGGACCCCGTGGCGGTGCTGGTCCTCGGCTTGGCGGGGCTGATCCTTCTCCTGTTCCTGGTCTACCCTATCTCGCGCATCGTCCTCAACAGTTTCCTGCCGACGGACGCCCCGTTCGCGCTGACCAACCTTACGCTGGAGCACTTCGCCCGGTTCGCCTCGTCGTCGCTCTACCGCAAGGCCCTGGTCCGTTCCCTGACAGTGAGCCTGGCCGCCAGCCTCCTGGCGCTCTGCATCGGCCTGCCCATGGCCTTCTTCGTGGCCCGCGTCAGGATCCCGGGGAAGACGGTGCTTCTCTCCCTCGGCACGTTACCCCTGGTGGTCCCGCCGTTCCTCGGGGCCTACTCGTGGATCCTGCTGCTTGGAAGGAACGGGATCCTCACCAACCTGGTGAAGCGCGTCATCGGTTTTCAGCTCCCGTCAATCTATGGCGCGTCGGGGATCATCCTGGCCTTCACCCTGGGGTACTTCCCGTACGTCTTCCTGCTGGCCTACGGCGCGCTGGCCTCGGCCGATCCCTCCCTGGAGGAGAGCGCGCAGATCATGGGGGCCGATCGCTGGCGCATCACCCGGACGATCACGCTGCCGCTGGTGACGCCGGCCATCGCCGCCGGCATGGTCATCATCTTCATGCAATCGCTGGGAAGCTTCGGCGTGCCCGCCGTGCTGGGAGGGGAGTACTACGTCCTCACGACGCTGATCTACTTCCAGATCGTCGGCTACTTCGACCTGAACGCCGCCGGCGCCATCGCCCTGGTGAGCGTCGGATTCACCGCGGTCTCCCTCTTCCTCCTGCACCACCTCAGCCAGCGGCGCGGCTACATCACCGTGACCGGCGCCACGCGGGCGGCGAGGGAGCTGCAGGGACGCGGGATCCGGGTCGTCGCCATGGCCTACTGCGTCCTGGTCCTGGGGGTGGCCCTGGTTCCCCACCTGATAATCCTGATGACCTCGTTCGCGGAGACGTGGGGGAGGGGAGCGCTGCCGACGGCATTTTCCCTGGGAAACTACCGGCGGGTGTTCGCGAACGCCTGGGCTCCGATGCAGAACAGCCTGTTCCTGGCCACGGTGGCCACGGTCGCCGCGGGCGTGCTGGGCACCCTGATGGCCTACGTGGCCGTCCGCAAAGCCCTGCGCAGCCGGTGGGTCCTGGATCTCACCATCACGCTGCCCTTCGTCTTCCCGGGCATCGCGGTGGGGGTGGCGATCCTGAGCGGGTTCTCTTCGGGCCCGCTGGTGCTGAGCGGCACCTGGATGATCCTGGCGGTGGCCTACCTGATCCGGCGCATGCCCTACATCTTCCGCTCGGCCAGTGCGGCCCTGACGCAGATTGACCCGGCCATGGAAGAAGCCTCGGCAACCTGCGGCGCCGCCTGGCTTCGCACCTTCTCCCGGATCACGTTTCCCCTGATGCTCCCGGGCATCCTGGCCGGGGCGAGCATCACGTTCTCCACGTTGCTCGGCGAGCTGTCCACCACCATTATCCTGTACTCGGCGCAGTGGAAGACGATGACGGTGGCGATCTACGAGTATCTCCTCGCCGACCTCCTGGGCCCGGCTTCTGCGCTGGGGACCCTGCTGACCGTGGCCGTCCTGGCCTCCATGCTCCTCGCCAACAAGCTCCTCGGCCGCACCCTCGGTTCGCTGTTCCGGATGGTGTAGTCAGGCGCCTGGGGCCAGGGCTCAGGGG
>CAZXXV010000008.1:13646-17553 GCA_964644725.1 uncultured bacterium | reverse complement strand
TCTATATCCGGTACTCCTTCAGTTCTTCCGGAATCTCCACCGATCCCCCGAAGGACTGCATTGCCTCCTGGCGCAACTCATCCATGCGGCCGTGTAAATCCGCGCTGAAGTGGCAGAGGAACAGGCGCTTCACGCCGGCCTGCTTGGCCACCTCTCCTGCCTGATAGCCCGTCGTGTGACCGTCCGGGGCCGCCCGCGCCGCGTCCGAATGCGGGAACGTTGCCTCGTGGATCAGGATGTCGGCCCCACGGGCCAGCGCGACCAGGGACGGACAGGGGCTCGTGTCACTGCTGTAGACGACCGTTCCGCGTTCGCCCGGCGAATCGAACTCCACCCGGAGGCCGATGTTCGGCGCCCCATGCTTGACCGGCGTGGAGAGTACCCTGAACCCTTTGGCCCGGAGCACCTCGTTCCCCTCCTTCGCCGGGATTTCGTGCTGCTCGATCTGGTACGGCATCTTCTCCTCCAGCGGGAACAGGTCCAGGAACCCCCGGAGGATTTTCATGGTTTCGGCGAGGGCGTACACGTGAAGCGTCGTCCGGCGGCCGGCCAATCCCATGTTGTGGGCCAGCGAGGGGATGCCGTACACGTGATCCACGTGACGGTGGGTGACGATTAGCGAGGATACCCGCATGGGGTCCAGCCCCGCCTTCAGGATCTTCTGGTACGGACTCCCCGAGCAGTCCACCAGGACGACCTCGTCCTTCGAGTAAAACACGAGAGCCGTGTTATCCCGGTCGGGCGAAGGGATGGCCCCGGACGTTCCGAAGAATTGGAAAGGCACGTGAGTCTCCTCCAAAGGATGAGGTGGGCTGCCTCGAGTGCTGCGGCTACGCGCAGGCCAGGCGCAAATTCGGAGGAACCAATCACTTGTAGAGTACCAGAGGGGATTTCCCACTGTCCATCTGAATCCCGGTCAAGTCCGCCACTTGCTTCAAGGGGGGCTTCTTGATATAAGTCACTTACACCCCTGGAAAGCGGCTCGAGACGGAACTCGTTCGATCTTGGTCATGCGATCGGCGTCGGAACAGACAGGCCCTTGCATGCAAGAGGCATCGGCTACACCGGAATTTGAGAGGCGTGGCTGGCGCCTGTTGGCCATGCGCCAGGGGCAGTCTCTTTTCAGGGCCAGAGCGCGTGACCTGCTCGGTGTTGCGGAGTATTGGATCAGGTGCAGCTAAGGTGGGAATACGGGGATCGGTGCCACCTTGGTCGAGATCCTGAAGCGCATAAAGCGGTGCATCATCAAGGGACAGGTCCGGTTCACGTTCAAGGCCGAACTTGAGATGCTCGCTGATCAGCTGTCGCGCACAGAGGTGCTTGAATCGATCCTCAACGCCCAAGCAATCGCCAAAGTGCTCCGATCACGACGAGCAGCCCGAGGGCGCATCGGAGAACGACTCTACGTGATCCACGGCTTCACCTTTGATAACATCCTGGTGTATACGAAGGGAAAACTTCAACGAGAATCGGGACAGGAGGTCTACTACATCTTGATCTCCTCAAAGAAGGCGCTGGAGGGATAGGCGATGGCGATCCGACGATGCCCCACGTGTGGAAGCCGGCGAATACGTCGGCAGACTGTCACCATCACAGTGACCGTCCGGGGCAAGAAGGCCGAGGTTCCAGGCCTCGATTTGGAGATCTGCCCAGACTGCGGCGAGAAACTGTTCGACCTGGAGGCTTCCCGTCGCATGGAAGAACAATTCCTGACACGGCGTCGCGGTCGGTCCGCAGCCATTGCATGAATCGCGGTGAGCCCCTGCGAGAGATCTGCCACCCCCCGCCACCGCACGCGCCACTTCGGCAGCTCCTCAGGTTCTTGGCGCGTGGCCCCGTGGCCAAAGGGCAATTTCCTATTGCCTGGCCGCCCTAGATCGCGCTTCCAGGTGGGTTAGTATCCGAAGTATCCGAACTACGTCCCTCCAGACGTCCCGGGTCCTCTGCCCGGAGGACTGCCTGCTGCACCTTTGCTGTCACCTCCCCACGCATGAGGAGCACTCGTGGCTGGTGCCGAGCTGCGATATCGCGGCCGTCCTCCACCGCCAGGGGAATAGCCTGGACTGGGAGGCCTTCCTGGAGCGAGCGAGGGCGCTGCGGATCTGCCGGCTCGTCCTTTACAGCCTTGAAAAGGCAGCAGAAGCGGTGAACGCGCTGGTGCCTGACGATGTGCTGGACCGGCTCCGAGCCCAGGAGCACGGGCTCGCCGGTCGCGTAGCCACCAGAATCCTCAACACCCCACCCGGTAGCCGCGCGCGCAACTTCCTGCTCACCATCCTGGCCGGGCTCCGGTGGCGGGTGAGGCCTCCGCACCGGGGGCATGCGAGCTAGCTAGCCAAGCGCCTTAATCGGGGGGACGGCCCCCCGGGTTTCCCGCCCTTCCGTGAACCGTAAACCGCGACGTTGGTTCAAAAGCAACTTGTTTGAGGGACGCGGGAGAGGGTGAGCGGAGGGCGGGCGTCGCCGCGCGAGAGAGAGGAAAAGTTGCAGTTGCTCGTGCTCTACGCCCTGGCGGGCGCCTGCGTGGGGGGACTCCTCCCGTCGTTGTCCGCGATGCTGGCAGAGAACTCCCAGCGTGGCGACGAGGGCTGCGTGTACGGCATCCACAACTCCTTGGTCTCGGCCGGGCGGACGGTCGGCCCCATGCTGGGGGCCGCCTGCGCGCTCTGGTTCTCGCCGCGCGGGGCCTTCGTCTTGACCGGCCTCATCTTCGGCGCCAGCTCTCTGCTCGCCGCGCTCACCGTCTGCCGCAGCAGGCGCAGGCAGTTGTGATAGCCGAGGCGAAAAGGTTCGGAAATCATGGTCAATAATTATTCGAATACGGAGAAGGGGACGTTGGTGCTGAAAACAACTTGACGCTCTGAATCGCCGGGCCTATTCTCCTCGCCATGCCACGAGAAGCCCGCCTCGACGCGCCCGGCGCCCTCCATCATGTGATCGGCCGGAGCATCGCCGGGGTCAAGTTGTTCCAGGCCGAGCCGGACTGCGAGGACTTCCTGGCTCGCTTGGCCGACCTCTGCAAGCGCGGTCACCTCCAGGTCTTTGCATGGGCGCTCCTGCCCAACCACTTCCACCTGCTGCTTCGGACCGGGCGGCAGCCGCTCGCCGCGTCCATGCGGAAGCTTCTCACGGGATTCGCCGTGAACTTCAACCGCCGGCACAAGCGGTACGGGCATCTTTTCCAGAATCGGTATAAATCCATCCTCTGTGAGGAGGAGCCCTACCTCCTGGAACTCACTCGGTACATTCATCTGAACCCGCTGCGGGCGGGCGTGGTGGAAGACCTGGACGGCTTGCGCGACTACTCGTGGATCGGTCACGCCGCCCTCATGGGAACAAGCCCTCGCGAGTGGCAGGAGACAGACGCGATCCTGACCCGGTTTGGCAAGCGTCGAAAAGGGGCCAGGAGCAGGTACGAGGCCTTTGTCCGCGAGGGGGCCCTCCGCGGGCGGCGGCCCGAGTTGGTGGGTGGCGGGCTCATCCGCAGTGCCGGGGGATGGTCCGAGGTGCTGTCGCTCCGCCGCAAGGGGGACAGAGTGGCCGCGGATGAGCGAATCCTCGGCGGGGGCGAGTTCGTGGAAGGCCTCCTCGCCGAAGCCGCGGAGAGGACGCGCCGCACGCTTCGCGTCTCGCGCACGGTCGCGGATCTGAGCGCCCTCGCCCGCAAGGTTAGCGATCGGGAAGGCGTGACGGAAACGGAGCTGCGCTCCGCGAGCCGGAGGCGGCGCGTTAGCGAGGCCCGCAAAATCTTCTGCCAGGTCGCGGTGACGCAGTTGGGGTTCAGCGGAGCAGAGGTGGCCCGGTTCCTCGGCGTGACGACCTCCGCAGTGAATCGGACGGTTGGTGCGGAGGGAGGGCGAGGGTTGGAGCGGTACAGATAAGTTGTTTTCAGCACCAACGTCCCCTC
>CAZXXV010000008.1:0-13546 GCA_964644725.1 uncultured bacterium | reverse complement strand
GTCGGCCTGAAACGAGGGAACACCTTGATCGTTAGGGGTGAGGAGTTCGCGCTATGAAGATCGAACCCATTCAAGCCGTGCGGGAGCGCCTGAGTGAGATGATCCGTTCGCTGCCTGGCGGGCCGGTGATCATCACAAAGAATGGAAGGCCGTGTGCCGCTCTGGTTGCCCTGGAAGAGCAGACGGACCTTGAAGCCTTTCTGGTCGCGCACAACCCGCGGCTGACGGCCCTCATAGAACGCGGGATGGCCGAACCTGGCGGTGTTCCGTTTGAGGCGGTCGAGCGCGAGGTAGCAAGGCGCGCACGCAGGCAAAGGGCTCGCCGATAGGCGGTCAGTTGTCGCCCGCCCATAGCCCTCCTACTCCATCGCAGCCTGGCCGTCTAGTGCGGTTTAGCCTGGTCAACAGGATTCCCGGCCTTGCTCACATTCACGTTTCCGGTCATGGCCGATCCCACAACGTGAATCAAGTTCCCGCCAGTCCGCGCAGGATGGGCCGGGGCGACCTGTTCACCGCGACGGGATCGGATTCTCGCATGGTGTCTTATTGCATGATGCGGGAATGTGGAGTACAATGTATGACATGAAAGCTGCCGCCGTCACCATTCGGCTGGATTCAGACCTCCAGCGCCTGCTCGACAGGGTCTGCAAGCAATCCGGACGCACGCGTAGCGACATCGTGCGCGATGCGCTCAAGCGCCAGTTGTCTATCCTCCGTTTCGAGCAGCTCCGCCGGCAGGTCCTGCCTTTTGCGGAAGGCCGAGGGTACCTCACGGACGAGGATGTGCATCGGGCCGTGTCGTGAGGGTGTTCCTGGACACGAACGTCCTGGTGAGTGCCTTCTCCACGCGCGGCCTGTGCGCGGATGTCCTCCGTTATGTCCTGGCGGAGCATGAATTGGTAACGGGCGAGGTCAACCTTCTCGAGCTCCGCCGAGTTCTCCGAGACCGCATCCGTGTTCCCGCCCCCACCATTGCGGCGATCGAGCGATTCTTGCGGGACCAGGTCGTCGTCCCGAAACCAGCGGCGTCGCTTCCAATACCGATTCGGGACCCCGACGACAGATGGGTCCTTGCCACCGCGGAAGCCGCGAAGGCCGACGTGCTCGTCACGGGCGACGCGGACCTGTTGGACATCGCCCGCGAAGCTCCTCTTCCCATTGTGGACCCACGGGGTTTTTGGAATAGGGTGCGTGGCGGCTCCGGTTAGATTCTAATCCACCTCGGCCTGTGGCCCGCACAGCCCATAGCCCGCCGGAGGCCGCCGCCGCGTAACCGATTTGCTCCTTTGCCTCTGTCCTCTTGCGCCATGCCCGCTCTGCCCCCACCATCCCGCCATGCGAACTTTCGTATTGACAACCGCCCTTGGCGCGGGCGATGCTCCCCCCAGCGCGACGGGCTGCCGGGGTGTGCTGCGCGCGTCATGCGCCCTTACAGCGGCGGGGCACGAGAGACAGCTTTCATAGGCATCAGCCAACTATCCACCACCCGTCGGGAAACCACGGACTTAAGACGGCTCACTCCGCCACCCAGGCGACGATCTTGGGCCGACCGAGTTCGGCTCAAGCGGCACCTCAGAATCGAGAACAGGTCAAGGGCTGGCCTTTCCGTCCGGTCCGCGACCCCAGGGAAAAAGGAGGGATGGTAATGAAAAGGGCTCTGGTTCTCCTTCTCGTGCTTCTCCCCGTCTTACTGCTTTTCGGTGCCTCTCCTGCGTTCGCTCAAGGGCGGGCCGATGTGCTGGTGATCGGCATGGCGATCAGCGAAATCACCTCACTCGACCCGGCCAAGGGCTTTGAATTCGCCGGCACGGGCGTGGTGTCCCAGGTCTACGACCGGCTCCTGGATTTCCCTGCCGGCCGCTACGACAAGCCCGAGCCATGGCTGGCTGAATCCTGGAAGGTTTCCGCCGACGGTCTTGTCTGGACGTTCAATCTGCGCAAGGACGCCAAATTCCACTCCGGCAATCCCGTGACCGCCGATGATGTGGTCTATTCCTTCCAGCGGGTCATCCATCTCAAGGACCAGCCGGCGTTCATCCTCACCCAGTTCGGCCTGACCCCGGAATCGATCCGCGCCCTGGACAAGCACACGGTCCAGATCACCGTGCCGAAGAAATACGCGGGCGGACTCTTCCTGGCCTGCATGACCGCGGCCGTCGCCAGCATCGTGGACTCTCAGGTGGTGAAGCAGCACATCACCAAGACGGATAAGTTTCCGGACGGCGACTTCGGCCTGACCTGGCTGTCTCAGAACTCGGCCGGCTCCGGGCCGTTCATCCTGCGCAAGTGGGAGAAGGGCGACTCGGTGGTCATGGACGCCAACCCGAATCACTACCTCCACCCGCCCAAGGTCAAGCGGGTGGTCATCAAGGAGATTCCCGAGGCCACCAGCCGGCGGCTGCAGGTGGAGAAAGGCGACCTTGACCTGGCCTGGCAGATGCTGCCGGACCAGGTCAAAGAGATGGTCAAGAACAAGGACCTGCGCATCGAGAAATTCCCGGCCACCCAAATCGTGTACGTGGGGCTGAACGTCACCCACGGGCCCCTGGCCGACAAGCGGGTGCGCCAGGCCATCAAGTACGCCGTGGATTACGAGGGCATCATCAACCAGATCCTGGGCGGCGCAGCCAAGCCCATCAACACCTTCATCCCCGAAGGCTTCGCCGGCTACGAGCCGCGCATCATCTACACCACCAACGTGGACAAGGCCCGCCAGTTGATGAAGGAGGCTGGCGTGGCCGACGGCTTCGAGACGACGCTGGACCACGCCGATGCGACGCCCTTCCCGGAAATCGGTCAGGTCATCCAGAACTCCCTGGCGCGCATCGGCATCAAGATCCAGCTCAGCAAACTCGTCGGCGCCCAGCTCTACCCCAAGTACCGCGCCCAGAAGCACGACATGATTTTGGGCGCCTGGGGGCCGGACTACTCCGACCCGCACACCAATGCCCAGCCCTTCGCCGACTACAAGGCCAACCAACTCGCCTACCGCAACGTCTACTACAACGACCAGACCTCCAAGATGATCCAGGACGCTGGCCAGGAAATGGACAACGACAAGCGCATTGCCCTGTACCAGGCGGCCAACAAGATCATCCAGGAAGACGGACCGTTCGTCTTCCTGTACCAGCCGCTCTTCGAGCACGCCGTCCGCAACAACATCCAGGGCTTCATGCCCGGCCCCACCTTTGCCCTGACCAAGCTCTATCCGGTGAGCAAGAAGTAGGACCTCCCCCGAGGGTTCGCGCCGCAGTGCGCGAACCCCCGGGGGGGAATGACCAATGACCAAATCCCAATGTCTAATTCATCTACCGCCCTTGGTCATTTGTCATTGGCCATTGGTCATTGATTCGAGGTAGCCCATGGGCCGCTATCTGCTGCGTCGGCTGGTGACGCTGTCCATCACCCTCCTTGGCATCATGGTGATGACCTTCTTCATCTCCCTGGTGGTGCCCATGGACCCCCTGGCCGCCCTGGCCGGACCCCAGGCGCCCCAGGAGACGGTGGAGCGCCTGCGCGCCCTGTACGGCTTTGACCAGCCCATCTACGTCCAGTTCGGCCGCTACGCCAACCGGCTCCTCCACGGCGACCTGGGGGTGTCGTTCCAGACCAGCCGGCCGGTCTTCCAGGACATCCTGAAGTTCTTCCCGGCCACCCTGGAGCTGGCCACCGTGGCCATCATCGTCGGCGTCGCGCTGGGGATCCCGCTGGGCGTGCTGTCGGCCGTGTACCGGAACTCCCTCCTGGACCAGTTCTGCCGGGTCCTGAGTCTCGTGGGAGTCTCGGTCCCGATCTTCTGGTTGGGCCTGGTCCTGCTGCTGGTCTTTTACTTTAAGCTGGGCTGGCTGCCTGAGCCGGGTCGCCTGGACATCATGCTGCTGGAGCCGGAGCGGATCACCGGCGTCCTGCTCATCGACAGCGTCATCGCCCGGGAGTGGGAAGTGTTCTTCAATGCCCTCAGGCACCTCATCATGCCGGCCTCGGCCCTGGGCCTCTTTGCCCTGGCTGGCATCGCCCGCATCGTCCGCTCCAGCATGCTCGACGTGCTGTCCCAGGAGTATGTCAAGACGGCGCGGATCAAGGGGCTGGGGGAGTTCCTGGTCATCACCCGCCACGCCCTCCGCAACGCCCTGGTACCGACCGTGACCGTCATCGGCCTGACCTACGGCGGCCTGCTGGAGGGTTCGGTACTCACCGAGACCATCTTTTCCTGGCCGGGCCTCGGCCGTTACATGGCCAACGCCTTCCTCACCCTGGACTTGAACACCATAGTGGGCGGCACCATGCTGGTGGCCCTGAGCTATTGCCTGGTGAATCTCCTCGTGGACCTGCTCTATGCCTTCTTGAACCCCAAGATCACCTACACGTCCTCATGAGTGCGAAGCCTGCGACACTCGCCCTAGACGTAACCGAGGCCCGCCGCCGGCGCGCCGAGGCCAGGTGGCGCTACCTAAAAGACACCTATGTGCTCTGGCGCCGCAATCGGCTGATGGTCCTGGGCACCTGCATCATCCTCAGCCTGATCCTGGTTGCCGCCCTGGCGCCTCTCCTGGCGACGTACAACCCCTACGAGCAGGTCCTGGGCGACCGCCTGCTCCCGCCGTCGACGCAATACTTCTTCGGGACGGATAGCCTGGGTCGAGACATCTATTCCCGGGTGGTCTATGGGGCCCGGGTCACCCTGACCATCGCCTTCCTGGTGGCTGCCATCAGCACGCCGCTTGGTATGCTGATCGGGATCCTCGCCGGCTACCTGGGCGGCATGGTGGACGAGGTTCTGATGCGGGTGGCCGACGTGTTCCTGGCCTTTCCGAGACTGATCCTGGCCATCGCTTTCGCCGCCGCGCTGGGCCCGGGCGTGGAGAACGCCATCATCGCCATCGCCGTGGCCCACTGGCCATCGTATGCCCGGCTGGCCCGGGCCGAGACCCTGAACGTCCGCAATAACGACTACATCCAGGCCACCCGGGCCCTCGGCGCCGGGAAGGTGCGCATCATGGCCGGGTATATCGCGCCCATGACCCTGTCGTCGATCATCGTACGCATGAGCCTGGACATGGGGACCATCATTCTCACCGCCGCCGGCCTGGGATTCCTGGGTCTCGGCGCCCAGCCGCCCATGCCCGAGTGGGGCCTGATGGTCAGCGACGGCCGCCAGTTCCTCGTGGACCAGTGGTGGGTATCCACCCTGCCCGGCCTGGCCATCCTGGTGGTGGTCATGGGCTTCAACCTGTTGGGGGACGGGATCCGGGACGTGCTTGACCCCCACCAGCGCCAGGCGTGAGCGCGGAGATGCGCGTGGTCGACGAGCTGTTGCTCGACGTACGCGACCTCAAGGTGGAGTTCCACACGCTGCACGTTGTGGTGCACGCGCTGCAAGGGGTGAGCTTTCAACTCCGGCGTCGGGAGACGTTGGGGCTGGCGGGCGAGACCGGGTGCGGCAAGTCGGTCACCGCGTTGGCGATCCTGCGACTCATCAATCGGCCCGGCCGCATCAGCCATGGCCAGGTCCTCTTCGAGGGGCGGGATCTGCTGGCCCTGAGCGAGCCCGACATGCGAGAACTCCGGGGCAGCCAGATCTCCATGATCATGCAAGAGCCCAAGATGTCCCTCAACCCCGTCATCCGGGCGGGTGACCAGGTGGCCGAGACGCTGCTCATCCACGACCGCTCGCTCACCCGGCGCACGGCCAAGGCCAGGGCCGTGGAGATGCTGGCCAGCCTGGGGATTCCGGATGCCCCGCGGATGGCGGGGCGCTACCCCCACGAGCTCAGCGGCGGCATGGCACAGCGCATCATGATCGCCATGATGCTGGTCACCCGGCCGAAGCTCCTGATCGCCGATGAGCCGACCTCGGCCCTGGACGTGACCATCCAGGCCCAGATCCTGGAGGTGATGAAGGCCCTCATCCGGGAGATCAACACGGCCGTCCTCCTTATCACGCACGACCTGGGCGTCATGGCCGAGACCTGCGACCGAGTAGCCGTCATGTACACTGGGAGCGTGGTGGAAATCGGCCCGGTGAGGGTCGTGCTCAAGAATCCCCAGCACCCATACACCCAGGGCCTGCTGAAGACCATCCCGAACAACGCGGCGCCGGACCAACCCCTGTTTTCCATCCGGGGCCAAGTGCCCAGCCTGTTGCAGCCCCCCACCGCCTGCGCGTTCGCCCCCCGCTGTGACCGGGCCGAGGAGCGCTGCAGGGTGGAGATACCGCCACGCTATGTCCTGGAGGAGGGCCACCACGTCGCCTGCTTCCTGCATCAGGGCCGTCCCGAGGTTGGAGCCCTTCCTGAGCCCCTGACCGAACGTGGTTAGGAGGCGCGGGACGAATTCTCGCTTGGGGCGTCGTTATGGCGGATGAGAAAAGGGAAAACGGCCAGCCGCTTTTGGAGATCGCGGATCTGCGGGTGCACTTTGCCCTGCGGGAAGGCTTCTTCACCCGGCGGCGGGATGTGGTCCAGGCCATCAATGGTGTGTCGCTGAGGCTGCGCCGAGGGGAAGTCTTTGGTTTGGTCGGCGAATCCGGCTGTGGCAAGACCACGCTGGGGCGTGCCGTCGTGGGACTGGCGCCGGTTCTGACCGGCGACATCCGTTTCGCCGGCCAAACCGTGGTCGGCCTGACAGGTCGGGCGGCCCGGGAGAGGGCCAGACGCATCCAGCTTATTTTCCAGGACCCCTATTCCTCCCTCCACCCACGCAAGACCGTCCGGGACCTGGTGGGCGCGGGGCTCAAGTTCCACGGGCTCGCTCAGGGGTATGAGATTGACGAGCAGGTCCTGTTGATGCTGGAAGGCGTGGGTCTTGGTTTGGATCACCTCTACCGCTACGCCCATGAATTCTCCGGCGGGCAGCGCCAGCGCATCGCCCTGGCCCGGGCCCTGGTGCTCAAGCCGGAGCTGCTCATCCTGGACGAGCCTACCTCGGCCCTGGACGTCTCGGTCCAAGCCCAGATTCTCAACCTACTCAAAGAGCTGCGGCGCCAGTTCCAACTGACGTATCTTTTCATCTCCCATAACCTCGGCGTGGTGCGGTATATGAGCCAGCGCATCGGAGTGATGTACCTGGGCCACATCGTCGAGCTGGGCGCAACCGAGGATCTCTTCCTCCGACCCCAGCACCCGTACACCCGGGTACTTCTCTCGGCTCTGCCATCCTTGGATCCCGACGCACCCTCCAAACGCCAGGTCCTCGCCGGCGAACCGCCCACCCCCATCAACCCGCCGCCGGGTTGCCCGTTTGCGTCCCGGTGTCCCGACGTCCGGGACATCTGCCATCAGCAGAAGCCGGACCTGGGCCAGCGCGGAGGCGAGCCGACGCATCTGTGCGCCTGTCATTTTCCCCGGCTGGAGCAGCCCGCGAAGTGAGAAAGGGAAACACATGCCCATCGTGGTTGATGCCCACTCGGACATGCTGAGCGATCTGCTCGGCCAGCGCGCCCTGGGTGAGACGGGGGTCTTGGAGAAGACCTGGGTGCCGGGCATGAAGGAGGGCGGCATCGATCTCAGGGTCGCTGCCATGTTCAGTTCGCCCCAGTACCTGCCCGAACTGGCCCTGCGACGGGCCCTGGATCAGGTCGCAGCGCTCCTGGCCGAACTCGAAGGCTCGCCCAACGCCTGCCTCTGCACCACCTACGCGGACATCCTGCAGGCCAAAGCCGAGGGGAAACGCGGCTTCATTCTGGGCATGGAGGGTGTGGAGCCGCTGGGGGCGGACCTCGGGCTGCTGCGCATCTTTTACGCCTTGGGCCTGCGGGTGATGGGGCTGACCCACGCCCTGCGCAACTATGCCGCCGACGGCGCCTTCTTCGACCCCAAGAAGACCGGCCAGGTCGGCGGCCTGAGCGACTTCGGGGTGAGCCTCGTGGAGCAGGCGCAGGCCATGGGTATCGTCATCGACGTGTCCCACCTCAACGATCCGGGGTTCTGGGATGTGATCAAGTTCGCCACGGGCCCGATCATCGCCTCGCATTCCAACTGCCGCGCGCTGAGGGACCACCCCCGCAACCTGACGGACGAGCAGATCAAGGCCGTTGCCGACACGGGGGGCGTGATCGGCATCAATGCCGCCAGCCTGTTCACGGAGCCGCCCGACCTGCCCCACTTGATGGATCACCTCGACCACCTGGTGAAGGTTGCCGGCCGGGAGCACGTCGGCCTGGGCCTGGACTTCTGCAACTACCTCCTGCAATACAAGACCGAGCTGGAAAAGGCCCGCATGCGCCCGAGAGGGTATCTGCCGGTCGAGGGCCTCGACGGCGATCGGGACGTGCCCATGATCCCCGCGATCCTGGCCGAGCGAGGCTATCCGCCCGACACCATCGACATGATCATGGGCGAGAATTTCCTGCGGGTGTTCCGCTCCGTTCTCAAAGCGTGACGCACTCCTGACCTCGCCCCATCTCCGCATTCGCTCATTCGCGAATCCGCCCCTCTGCCGCCTCCCGCCTTCCGGTATTGGTTGAGTTGACTGGGGTATCGGATATCTTCCTGTTAGAGCCTTGCAGAAACCGCCTGGGTCTGGATAATTGCTTCCCATGCCTGCCTGGGAACGCACCCTCGCCCTCTTGGTGGTCGCCCAGTTCAGCTCGGCCCTGGGCTTCTCCATCATCTTCCCGTTCCTCCCCCTCTACCTGAAGGAGCTCGGATCGAGCACCAACCTGAGCATCGAGATCCTGTCCGGGCTGGTCTTTTCGGTGCAAGCCGTCACCATGACCATCGCCTCCCCATTCTGGGGGGCCGTGGCCGACCGGTACGGCCGGAAACTGATGGTGGTGCGGGCCGGATGCGGCGGCGCGGTGGTGATCCTCCTGATGGGATTCGTGCAGACCGCCGAGCAGCTCATCTTCCTGCGGGCGGTGCAGGGGCTGATCACCGGCGTCATCTCGGCCAGCAGCGCCTTGGCGGCGGCGGTGACCCCCCGCGAGCGGACCGGCTACGCCATGGGCCTGCTGCAGCTTGGGCTCTGGTGCGGGGTGTCGACGGGCCCGCTGGTTGGGGGCGTCCTCTCGGACCTCATCGGATTCCGAGCAACCTTCGTCGTGACCTCGATCCTCCTGTTGCTGTCCGGCCTCAGCGTCTGGTTCGGCGTGCAGGAACCCTTCGAGCGGTCCGAGCAGGTCCAACCTGGCCGGTTCGGCTTCCTCGAAGACTGGCGTCGGATCCTCTCCAACCCGCAACTGGATTTCACGCTGCTGCTCAGGTTCCTGAGCGCCGTCGGGCGCTCGGCGCTGGAGCCGGTGCTGCCGCTGTTCGTGCTGTCCCTGGCTACGGGCCCGGCACGGGTAGCCACCTCCACGGGCGTGGTGGTCGGCGCCGCATCGGCGGCGAGCACCGTCACCTCGGTGTACCTCGGGCGCCTCGGCGACCGGACCGGCCACGCTCGGGTGGCGCTGGCCTGCGGCATCGGCGCGGCGGTCTCTTACGTGTCGATTATCCTCGTGGGGAACCTCTGGCAGCTGCTCGTGCTCTACGCTCTGACAGGTGCCTGCGTGGGCGGGTTGCTCCCGTCGTTGTCCGCCATGCTTGCGGAGAACTCCCAGCGCGGCGACGAGGGCTGCGTGTACGGGATTGACAACTCCATGACCTCGGCGGGCCGGACAGTCGGCCCCATGCTCGGCGCAGCCTGCGCCCTCTGGTTCTCACCCCGGGCCGCCTTCGTCCTCACGGGGCTTATCTTCGCCGCGAGTTCCCTCCTGGCCGCGCTCACCGTCTGCCGGAGTTCGCCGTCACGACCTCTTGACCGCTCACCTGTCGTCAGCGGACGGCCCTGAGACCATGACCCTCCCGCCTCCGCAGAATTCCTGTTCGCAATCATCCGTCCCCACTCATTCTGGAGGAGGGCTAATTTGCCTGCGAAATCGGATCGGCGTGGCGTGGGAGAGAATGCTGCCGCGGGCCGCATTGCCGCAGGCGCACGCAGAAGGGTGTCCTTGGCTTCTGAGTATCCCGGAGGCCACTTCGGCTTCACCCGCCAGGAAATCCGCAGGCTGCGGGCGCTGCGCTCGCCCGTGGGCATCCAGCGCGCCCTGGATGCCATGCCGTACCACCTGGCGAAGACGGCGTGGTCGCCGCGGCGGGTGCTGCGGGAATGGACGGCCCACTGTCTGGAGGGGGCCATCTTCGCGGCGGCCGCGCTCCGCGTGCTGGGGTTCCCGCCCTTCCTGCTGGACCTAGAGGCGGTGCAGGACACGGACCACGTGATCGCGGTGTACCGGGTCAACGGGCACTGGGGGGCCATCGCCAAGTCCAACTTCTCGGGGCTGCGCTTCCGGGCACCCGTCTACCGCAGCCTGCGCGAGCTCACGATGAGCTACTTCGAGGACTACATCAACCTGCGAGGGGACCGGACGCTGCGCGCCTGCTCCCGCCCCGTCAACCTCGCCCGCTTCGACCGGGTGCACCCCGGGTGGATGACCGCCGACGAGGACCTCTGGTGGATCCCGGAGTACTTGGTCCACATCCCGCACACGCACCTCCTCGCGCCGGGCATGGAGCGGAGCCTCTCCCGTGCAGACCGACGCGCCCTGGAGGCCGGCCTGGTCGGCTACCGGGCGCACTGAGCCCGCCGGCCCGTCATCGAAGGAAGCCCACGGCCACCGTGGCCAGAACCTCGCCGTTCACCCGATCATGGAGCGCCTACCCCTCCTCGTCCCGTTCTCCCTCGGTGACCCGTTGCTGCCGCCCCCCATGAATTCCTGCTTGACATCGGTGGCTTGACTGCGGCAGGCTCATCCGGGTGCGCGGCGCCGTCCGAAAGTTCTTGCCGGTTTGACATCCTGGATTGCCTTGATAGTGGACTTCGGCATTGTAAACGGAAGGGAGTCACCCGATGACGAAACCAATTGATGTCACGATCGTTGGGGGCGGCATGATCACCTATGATCAGCTTCTGCCGTCCATCTATCACCTGCAACGCGCGGGAGTGGTGGGCAGGATTGATGTGTGCGCGCTGGACAGTCGCCCGCTGAGGGCCCTGAAGGAGTCCGAGGACTTTCGCCAGGCGTTTCCGGGGCAGGGTTTCATGGCCCATCCGTCTGAGAAAGAGGACCCGGAAAGGAAGTTTCCCGCCCTCTACAAGGAAGTTGTGGCCGCCATGCCCAAGCGGCAGGCGGTGGTCGTTGCCGTGCCTGACGAGTTGCATTACGAAGGGATCATGGAGGCCCTCAAGAACGACCAGCACGTGCTCTGTGTGAAGCCCCTGGTGCATCAGTACAAGCAGGCCGTTGAGACCGAGAAGCTGGCCTACGAGAAGGGGTTGTTCATCGGCGTTGAGTATCACAAGCGATTTGACCGCAGGGCGCTCATCGCCCGGAGGCACTATGCGCTGGGGGATTTCGGCGAGTTTGTCATGGGCGAGGCGAAGATGATCGAGCCCTACTACTACCGGTCATCCAATTTCCAGACGTGGTTCACCTGCGACAAGACCGATCCGTTCGTCTACGTGGGATGCCACTACGTAGACCTCGTGCAGTTCATTACCAGGCTGAAGCCCGTCCAGGTCTCGGTGTCGGGGGTGAAGGGCAAGTTCCCGAACGGCAACGTGGGCTACCTGTGGGCCAACGGGCGGGTCGTCTATGAGAACGGCGCCATTCTCTCCGTGACCGACGGCCTGGGCTACCCGGATGAGGGCGCGGGCAGCAATGAGCAGTGCCTCACGATGTTCTGCGAAGGGCCGGGCAAGACCGGGCTGATTGCCCACGACGACCAGTTCCGCGGCGTCGAGCACAGCTACCTGAAGGGCATCGGCTGCGCCGGGAGCGTCTTCAATTACATCAATCCCGATTTCTTCCGGCTGGTGCCGTGGGAAGGCTCGGGCTACAAACCCGTCGGATACGGCTACGATTCTGTCGCGGCCATTCTGGGGACGATCCATCGGATCGAAAACGAGGTCGCCGATCTGTCCAGCAAGGACTCCCTGGCAGGAAGGCAGAAGATCATCAAGGAAGTAGACGAGAAAGCGATGATTGCGACTCCGGCGAACAGCAACACCAACGAGCTGGTCACGGAGGCCGCCAGGCTTTCGATTCTGAATGACGGAAAAATGGTCAGAATCGTCTACGGACAAGCTCCCCACGTGGAACTCGTGAAATAGAAACAGAGCCCTCCAATTGCCATTGTGGGTCTGGGAAAGATCTGCTGATGGCCCGGGGAGCCAAGACGCTCCTGGATACCTGTGTGGCGGTGAAGCCGGGCGAGACTGTTCTCATCGTCACCGACATGGTGGAGTTCGCCATTGCGCGGGTGATCGCCGCGGCGGCGGTGGAGCGGGGGGCGGAGACTGTCGTGACCGTCATGCAGCCGCGGGCTCGGGCAGGGCAGGAGCCGCCCAGGGCTGATCGAACAGGCGATCCACGTGGAGGTCCGCGACGGGTTCATCACGCGCATCGAGGGGGGCCGGCAGGCGGAGGTCCTCCGGCGGGACCTGGAGAGCCACGGGGATAGGAACAGCTTCAACATCGCGGAGCTGGGCGTGGGCCTGAACCCGAAGTGCAAGATGATCGGGATCATGCTGGAGGACGAGGGCGTCCTGGGCAGCGCGCACATCGGGATCGGCACCAACATCACGCTGGGCGGGACCATCAAGGCCCCTTGCCACTATGACCTGCTCGTGTGGTATCCCCGGATTGAGATCGACGGCGAGGTGGTCATTGACGGGAAGGAGGTCCGCGTGTAGGGAAGCTGCACCTCGGCCAATCCGTCGCGGTGGAGAACAAGCCCGGGGCGGCGGGGGAGAAAAGCCCCAGCGAGAGAGCGAAATCTTGGCGTGTGCACAAGCGATCCACGAAGGAGGACAGGAACTCATGCCGGCCAAGCGCGCGCTGATCATGCACGCATCAGACAACGTGGCCACGGCTGTGGAAGAGATCCAGGCCGGAGAAGAGGTAGCCATTCCTATGGGACGAAAGGTTCTCTCCATCTGCGCCATCGAGGCAATCCCTTTCGGCTTCAAGATCGCGCTGCAAGATATCCCTCGGGGCGAGATCATCCGCAAGTACGGAGAGACCATCGGGACGGCCGGCACCAATATCGCCAAGGGGGCATTGGTCCACATCCACAACTTGGAGGGCACGCGTGCCCGTGGCGATCTGGAAAGGAGGGGCGAGGGATGACCTTCCTGGGCTACGTCCGATCAGACGGTTCTGTCGGCACCCGCAATTATGTCCTGGTAATCCCCCAGGGGATCATCTCGAAGTCGATCTGCGATTTCGTGACCGGCACGAAGAGCATTCTTACCGTCGATCATGGCTCCGGGCGCACAGCCAACGACCGCGAGACCATCGCCCGAGTCTTGATCGGCCTCGGTCGCAACCCCAACGTGGCCTCGGTGATCCTCCATGCCGCCAGCCCCGGCGTCGGTTACCCCGAACTCCGGGCCGAGCGGCTGGCGGACGAGATCGCCAGGAGCGGCAAGCGGGTGGAGGTCCTGGATCCGGCGAAAGACGGCGGAACCTACGGGGCCATCGTGAAGGGGATCCAATTGGCCCGTCAAATGGTGTACGAGGCCTCGAAGCTACGCCGAGAAGAGGTGGGGGACGAGCACCTCT
>CAZXXV010000007.1:0-22631 GCA_964644725.1 uncultured bacterium | reverse complement strand
GCGAACGAAGCGGCGCGAGCGAACGTGTAGCCTAAGTTTCGCGCCGCTGAGTATCCCAGGGGCGCCGCCGAATTGGTATCTGGGATTCGGGTCGGGTCACGTCTGGGCGGGATCGGTGTCGGCGGGCGGGGTGGCGGGTGCCTCGCCGTTGCCGCGGAAGCTCTTCGCCTGTTCTGCCAGCTCCTTCAGTCGCCGCTGGACCAGGAAGTTCACCGTGCCCTCGGGGTAGGCGCCGTCGGGGCCGGCCTCGCCTGCTGCCGCATCGGTGAGAAGGGCGATGCCTTCATCAATGGTCCGGACGGGGTAGATGTGAAATTGCCCCTGCCGGACCGCCTCGACCACATCCTCGCGTAGCATGAGGTTCCGCACGTTGCTTGCAGGGATCAGGACCCCTTGGTCGCCGGCGAGGCCCCGGGCCTTGCACACGTCGAAGAAGCCCTCGATCTTGGCGTTCACGCCGCCGATGGCCTGCACCTCGCCGCGCTGGTTGACTGACCCGGTAACTGCCAACCCTT
The DNA here is from genome assembly GCA_964644725.1 of uncultured bacterium. Lineage (GTDB taxonomy): Bacteria > Methylomirabilota > Methylomirabilia > Methylomirabilales > 2-02-FULL-66-22 > 2-02-FULL-66-22. The sequence goes on along the minus strand of CAZXXV010000007.1, from coordinate 22,116 downwards.
GCTTGATCGGGAGGCCGGACAGGCTGGACAGGATGGCGTAGAGTTCTGCCGAGGAGGCGCTGTCCCCTTCCACCTCCTCGTAGATCTGCTCGAAGGCCACGCTGGCGGACACCGAGAGAGGAGTCTGGCCGGCGTAGCGGCCCCCCAGGTATCCAGAGAGGATCAGCACGCCCTTGCTGTGAATGCGGCCGCCGGTCTTCGCCTCGCGCTCGATGTCCACGATGCCGCTGCGCCCCAGGAAGGTGCGGGCGGTGATCCGCGAGGGCTTACCGAACCAGTAGTCCCCCAGCGGGATGATGGCGATCCCGTTCATCTGGCCGACCACTGCGCCCCGGGTGTCGATGAGGAGGGTGCCCTCGATGATCAGGTCCTGGAGCAGTTCCTCGATGCGGTTGGACCGGAAGATCCGGGCGCGAATGGCGGCCATCACGTCCTCGCCCGTCACGCGATTGTGGCCGACGCGCTCAGCCCAGAAGCTGGCTTCCCGCGCGACGTCCAGGATCTCGCCGAAGCTGGTGGACAGCCGCTCCTGATCCTCGACCATGCGAGAGCTGTGCTCCACCAGCTTGGCCACGCCGGAGCGATCAAAGGATCGAAGCTGCTCCTCGCGACACGAGGTGGCCAGGATCCGGGCGAAGGCCTGGATGTTCTCCGGCGTCCGGGCCACGTGGTAGCCGAAGTCCACCTTGACCTTGAAGAGTTCGGCGAACTCGGGATCGTAGGTGTAGAGGAGGTAGTAGAGCCAGGGGCTCCCCAAGAAGACCACCTTGACTTCCAGGGGGATGGGCTCCGGCTCCAGCGTCACGGTGCTGATCATCCGGAACTGCTCCCCCGTCTCCTCGATCTTGATGCGCTTGTTCTTCAGGGTCCGCTTGAGCGGATCCCAGGAGAAGTACTGCTTGAGCAGTTCCAGGGCTTCGACCACTAGGAAGCCGCCATTGGCGCGGTGAAGCGCGCCGGCCTTGACCATCATGAAATCGGTGAAGAGGGTGCCCATGTGGGCCTGGTGCTCGATGCGACCCAGGAGGTTTTGGCAGGTCGGGTGGGGTTCCAGGACGACGGGCGCGCCCTCGGCGTCGGCGTGCTCCACCAGGACGTTCACCCGGTAGCGGTCGAAAGGGTCTCGGCCCAGTTGCGCCAACGCCAGCATCTCCATGGGGCCCGCCTGCCCGCTGGCGGCCTTGCGGAAGAGATCCACGTGGCCGATGACATCCTCCCGCATGGCATCGAAGTGGGCGACGATCTCGGGGGTGTCAGTGTACTTCTCACGGATTTCGTCGATGAGGTGCCCGACCACGGAGGACGCCACCTCACGATCCAGGGCTTCCAGCTTCGCCTTGGATTCCTTCTCGATCTCCCGGATCCGCCGCATGGTGGCCGCCACGTCGCTCTGGACGGCCTCCTGGCGAACCTTGAACTCCTCCCGAGCGGCCTCGTCCATGCTGTTCAGCGTCTCCGGGTCCAGCGGCTTGCCTCGGAGGACCGGCACCGCCATCAGCCCGCTGGGGGTCTTGGCCAGGCCGAAGCCGCGAGCCTCGACCCGCTCCTTCAGGGCCTCCAGCTCCTTTCCCTGTTCCTTCTCTGCCGCCTGGGTGATGGCGTTCTTCTGCTGCTCGTAGGCCTCGGTCTCGAAGGCGCGGGGGATGCCGGTCTTGAAGTCCTCGATGAGCCGCTCGCAGTCGCTCTTGAAGACGCGCGCCCGGCCGGGCTGCAACCGGATGGCCTTGGGCCGGTACGGGTCGGCGAAGTTGTTGACGTAGCACCAGTCGGGGGGCGTGGGGAGCTTGGCCGCCTCGCGGCTCAGGAAGCGGCGAACGGCCGTGGCCTTGCCGGTACCGGGCGGCCCCAGGGCAAAGAGATTGAAGCCCGCGCTACGGATCCCGATGCCGAAGGTGATGGCCTGGACGGCCCGGTCCTGGGCCACGATCTCCTCGAGGGCTTCGAGATCCTCGGTGCTCTGGAAAGGCAGGCTCTCTGGCGGGCAGATCCGGTGCAGGGCCTCTGGCGCAAGTGGTGTGGTCACGTGGGTGTTCTCCTCTCTCTCTCCCCTGTCTGATATTGTACTTCATATCGTGCTTCCCGTCTCGGTGCAAGAGGGTTCAGCGATCGGCTGGTGGAATCGTCTGGAAGGCCTGACGAGCGCGACCAAGGCATTGTGGGGCCATGAATCGGACGCACGAGGTCTGGCTCGGTCTCGGGACATCCGAAGCATCGGCGTGTTCGCGGTCGGCAGCAAAGCGCCTTCAGCTCCTGCGCGCGTTCCTTGCCGTCCTCACTTGCAATTCCTATACTTTGGCATAGATTCCTGGAGGGCGGTGGCCCGCTTCAAAGGAGGGCATGATGAAACGACGGACGGTGCTTCGGGGGGCGGCGGCTGCGGCGGGGATGGCCTCACTGATGTCGCCGCGCGGGGCCGGCGCGACAGGGCAGCCCGAAGCCAGGCGGCCCTTGAGAGGACGGCAGGACATCGCCCTGCCGAAGCCGAGCTTCAAGGGCGGGATGACCCTGGAGGAGGCCATCGCCCGCCGACGGTCGGTGCGGGACTTCACGCCTCACCAATTACCCGTGGGGCAGATCGGACAGCTCCTCTGGGCCGCGGAGGGCATCACCGGCAGGGCCTCGTACCTCAGAGCGCACCCGTCCGCCGGCGCGTTGCACCCCCTGGAGGTTTACCTGGTCAGTGGGGATGGGATCTTTCACTACCGGCCGGAGGGGCATCGCTTGAGCCTGGTGCTCCCGGGTGACAAGCGGGAGGCGCTGGCAAGGGCCGCTTACGGGCAATCGTTCGTCGCGGAGGCGGCCTGTGCCATTGCCATTACGGCCGTCTACGCGAGGACCATGGGGAAATATGGGGACAGGGGTCGGATACGGTACGTTCCCATGGATGCGGCCCATGCCGCGCAGAACGTCCTACTCCAGGCTGTGGCGCTGGGCCTGGGGGCGGTGCCGGTTGGGGCTTTTGACGACGAGGCGGTCCGCGGGGTTCTTGGTGCCCCAGCCAACCAGGTGCCGCTCTACCTCATCCCGGTGGGCAAGGCGCGGGGCTGAGGGCACCGGGAAAGGACCGCGTCACGATCGCGAGGGTCGCGTGAGAGATGATGTGGATCCTATGGTGAGCGGACGCGGAGGATTCACTCGGCCCGCGCTCCTCCAACGCGTGGAAGGACCGCGCGTCGTCTGCCTGACCTGCGAGCGGCGCTGTCGCCTCGTCGAGGGCGGGACGGGCTGGTGCCGGACCCGTCGGAACGAGGGTGGCATCCTCCACACCCTGATCTACGGGGCGGTCTCTTCTGTGTCGGCCAATCCCATCGAGAAGAAGCCGCTCTATCATTTCTTCCCGGGAACGTACGCCCTCACGGCCGGGAGCTGGGGGTGCAACTTCGGCTGTCCCTGGTGCCAGAATTGGGAGATCAGTAAGAAGCCGCCGCCGGGGGCGGGTCCCTTCATGTCTCCGACGGCGTTCGTGGACGAGGTCCTCCGCCTCGGGTGCCAGGGCACCTCCATCAGTTTCAACGAGCCAACCCTGTCACTGGAGTGGTCCCTGGATGTCTTCCGGCTGGCCCGTTCTCGGGGGCTGTACAACACCTTTGTCACGAACGGCTACATGACACCAGAGGCCCTGCGACTCCTGGTCGAGGCCGGCCTGGACGGGATGAACGTGGACCTGAAGGGGCGGGCAGACGCGGTCCGCCGTCATTGCAAAGGGATAGAGGTCGAGAAGGTGTGGAACACCTGCCGCCTCGCCCGTGAGATCGGGCTGCACATGGAGCTTACCACCCTGGTGATCCCCGGGGTCAACGACGACGATCCCTCTCTTCAGGAGATCGCCGGGCGCATCTCCTCCGAGTTAGGCGCCGACGTGCCATGGCATATCACTGCCTACTTCCCGGCCTATCGGTTTCACGCGCCACCAACGTCGGTCGAGACTATGGAACGCGCCCGGGCGATCGGGCGAGGGGCCGGGCTCCGTTTTGTGTACCTCGGGAATGTGCCGGGCCATCCTTCCGGCAACACCGTTTGCCCGGACTGCGGTGCCCTGCTGATCGAGCGGTGGGGGCTGGCCGTGATCCGGAATCGCCTCCGGAATGGATGCTGTTCGGCGTGCGGGAGGGGCATCGCGGGGATGTGGGGGCCGAGACCAGCGGACCGGACAAGAAGGTGCTGACAGCGGTGGGGGAACAAGGTACAATGTCGCGACTCGACGAGACCACTAATTACAGGAGCCGAACCCAAATGAATTCACGCCGAGCGACGGCAGGGTGTTCCTGGCTGTGGCTGCTGGCACTTCTCGCGGTGGGTTGCTCGCGCGCCCCCGTGGTGGTTCCGACGCAGCCGATCGAGGCCCACCAGTTCCAGGGGAAGCGGGGCGGCGTCAGCGTCGGCGTGGATCCCTACTTTACGACGGAGCGGCTCGTGCAGACCTTCCGCGGAGGGGACCAGTTTCCTGAAAGCGGCGTTCTTCCGGTACAGGTGACCATCGAGAACGGCAGCGGAGGAGAGATCAAGATCAATCCGCGAGACTTTCGGCTGGTCCGCCCCAATTCTCGGGGGGAAGCGCCGCTCTCTGCCCAAGACGCCTTTTCCCTGGTGAAGATACGAATTCGCTATTGGGCCCTTCTCCCGATCGTGGGAGGCTCCGTCACTGCCGTTCGAAACGAGCCCATCCTGAAGGATCTTGAATCCCGCGAGCTGCGAGAAGCCACGATCCCGCCGGGCGGCCTGACAACGGGATTCGTGTACTTTCAGGTTCCTGAGGAGCAGAAGAACCTGGCGGGGAGCCTGATGGTGGTTGTGGTAAAGGGTCCCTCGGGTCAGGACCTGATCTATGAGATCCCCATTCAAGGACGCCGTGACATCCCGCTATCAACTACTCCTTCCAAGTCCGCTGGATCATCGGCGCCATCCAGGCCGGCGTCATCGGATCCAACGGTGCCGCCAGGCCCCACCCGCATCGAAGGCGCCGGCGGGGGGGTGATCATCCGAAGCCCGGCGCAGTAGTCTGCGGGATCCGGTCTCACCAGGACAGCGTCTGCCTTTCTTTTCGTAGTCCTTTTCCCTTGATTCTCCCGCGCCTCAGCCCCGGGAGAGCACCTCGATCTCGCCTGTCGCTCCGTTGACCCGCACCCGATCGCCCGTCCGGAGCACGTCCTGGGGGTTGGCGTCCAGGCCGTCGACGATCGGGATCTGCACCTTGAAGAAGGCGTCCGCCAGGAGCGCGCACATCACGATCATGGGCTCGCTCTTCACGTTCACAATGGCCCCTGGCGCGCACCCGCTCCGCACCGCCTCGAGAAAGATGCCTGGGGTCCCTGTGGATCCCCGGCCGAAGGGGAAGACAAAGGCCTTGTTCCGCAGCGACGCTCCGAACAGATCGTGCCGCTTGTCGATCACGATCCCCGTCTGCGGATCAATGCCCTGCCAGAATCCGAAGGACTGGTTCGAGACCACCGCTTCCCCTTCGAAATCCCCGGGAGCGCATCCATTGCCTCGGAAAATGATGCGAGGCGAACTCATCGCCGTTCCACCCGTCCCGTGATGGCCGCCTCAATGCACGCCTCGGTGCTGGCGAAGACGCACTCGGTGCCGACCGTGGTGGGCGTGTAGTAGGCGAACTTTCCCGAGTCGGTGACCAGCCGTCGGAACCCCCAGGCGCCAAGGGGACAGTCGTTGTGGCAGGTGCCGACCATCAGCTTCGCTCCGGCCTGCTCGATCGCCTCGACATAGCCCATCTTGCGGGCCATCGCCTCCACCACGGTGTTGGTGCAGATCCAGAGTTGGACCCCGGGATGAACCCGCTTGCCCTCGAGGAGGGCGGCGTAGCGGCGCATCTGGTCAATGGAGGCGTGCGGGCAGCCCACGCCCACCACGTCCACCGGGCCATCCTGTCCGGTGCTCATCTGCTCCATGGTCCGGGCGATCTCCCGCTTTCCGACGCTGACGCGCTCGGCAGGCAGGCGTCCGCCCAATGCCTCTTCCAGGGTGCGTGCCTCGGGCGTGATGCCGACCATGTGATACAGCGCCACCGATCCGCTGGCCGCGGCCGCCGCCCCGAAGGCTTTCAATTGGTCGAAGGTCGTCTGTCGCACGCCGACGATGACGGGGATCCGGTCGCCCGTCACCTGGCCGACCAGGTAGCCGAGGACGGGGAAGAAATGATCCTGGAAGCTCGCGGAGAGGTCGGGGTCGAGTTCGAAGAGCACCTCGCCCCGACGGCACTCCGGCACGTGGAGGCCGAATCGCGGTACCCGGCCGACGAGGGCGGCGCAGACATCCACATAGGCGGCCAGCCGGTTCGTGCGTGCCCCGATGACCGAGTTGGCGAAGACCACCGCGCTGGATTCCGACCAGCCGAGGTCCTCGCCGAATTTCGGCACGTTGAAGGTAGTGTAGGGGGTGCACGTCCAGGTCGGGATCACGCCCATCCGGTCGAGCAGCTCGGCGATCTTGATCTGTCGTTCGGCGTAGTCCGCGGGCGTCTTGAACTCACGCCAGCGCGCGAAATCTATGGACCCGGGGTCGGAGGTCGTGCGGACTTTGACCCTGGCCCCCTGCTGGACGAGCCGGGTGTAGATCTCGATCCCCGCCTCTCCGGCGATCTGGTACGAGGATCCCACCACGTGGGCGCTCGTGATCTCCACCATGCGGTCGGCGCCGTAGGCCTCGCCCAGCTTCAGCAGCACGCTGAGTGCGATCCGCTGGGGCTCCCCGAACGCCCCGTCGAGGATCCGGCGTTCCTCGTCGGTCAGGTGCATCTCTCGCTCCCGTTCGAGGTTCGACGTTCAAGGTTCAACGTTGAACATTGAACCTCGAACCTTGAACCGATCAGAGCCCCAGGTAGGCTACCTTGACGTGCGGATTCTCCAAGAGGGATTGGCTGGGTCCCTGCAGGACGACCTGTCCCCCCTCCAATACGTAGCCCCGATCCGCCAGGGCTAACGCCCGCTGCACGTTCTGCTCCACAAGCAGGATCCCGATCCCTTCCTTGTGGACCTCGGCGATCTTCTCGAAGGTGGCATCCACGATGAGGGGCGCCAAGCCGAGGGAAGGTTCGTCCAGCATGAGGAGGCGCGGTCGCAGCATCAGGCCGCGCCCGATGGCCAACATCTGCTGCTCGCCCCCTGACAGGGTTCCCGCCCGCTGGCGCCGGCGTTCGGCAAGCCGGGGAAAGATCTCGTAGACCCACGCCAGCGTCTCTTTCCGGCGGGCCTTGGGCCGCGGGAGGAAGGCCCCAAGCTCCAGGTTCTCTTCCACGGTCATTTCCGGGAGGACCCGACGCCCCTCCGGAACATGCGCGATGCCCAGGGCAGCCACCTCATAGGGGGGAAGATGATCCACCCGGACGCCGTCAAAGGTGATAGCCCCGCACCGTGGGCGGAGCAGGGCCGAGATGGTCCGGAGCAGGGTGGACTTGCCGGCCCCGTTGGCGCCGATGACCGCCACACTCTCCCCCTCGCCGACGGTCAGGCCAACCCCCCGGAGGGCCATGACCTCACCATGGGCCACGTCGAGATCTCGGACCTCAAGCACGGCGGTACTCCACGCCCAGGTAGGCCTGAATGACCCGGGGATCCGACGAGATCTCCTTCGGCTGGCCCTCGGCGATCTTCGTCCCCTGGTCCAGGACGACGATCCGATCCGAGAGGGACATGATGGCCCGCATCACGTGCTCGACGACCACGACCGTCAACCCCTGATTGCGCAGGCTGGCAATGAGGCGGATGGCCTCCTCGGTCTCTGTGGGGTTCAGCCCGGCCATGGTTTCATCCAGGAGGAGCAGCCGGGGCCCGGTGCCCAGGGCCCGCGCCACCTCCAGCCGCCGCTGATCAATGGTCGTGAGGCTTCCGGCCACCATGCGGGCCCGTCCCTCCAGGCCCACGGTCTGCAGGATCTCGTGCCCGCGCGCCTCGGCGGCGGCGGGATCCGGATGCCGTAGGAGGGTCCCCATGATCACGTTGCGAAGAACGGTGAGTTCGCGGAACGGCTTGGCGATCTGGAAGGTCCGGCAGATCCCACGGGCGCAGACCTCGTACGGCGGGAGCCCCGTAATATCGTGACCCGCGAACCGGACGCGTCCCCGGTCGGGTCGGTAGACGCCCGTGATCAGGTTGAATGTCGTCGTCTTGCCTGACCCATTGGGCCCGATCACCCCCAGGATCTCTCCCTCTCGCACGTGGAACGAGAGGTCCAGGACCGCCTGAACCCCGCCGAACCGTTTAACGAGGCCGTCCACCTCCAGCATGAGAGACGCCGTCACGCCTGCGCTCCCCTGGCTGCCGGGAGGCGAGCCACCAGGCCCTCGTAGAGGCGGGCGAACCACGGGATGACGCCGCGGGGGCGCCAGAGGATGACCGCGACCAGCAATCCTCCGTAGACCATCAGCTCCAGACCCGGATACTGCCCGGCGAACGCGATCTGGGTGAACTGGATGAAGAATTCCATGATCACCGCTCCCAGGACAGGGCCCAGGACGGTGCCCACACCTCCCACGATGGCAACCAGGGCTATCTGGATGCTCAGGCCGAGGCCGAAGACGCTGTCCGGATGGATCACGTAGGTGTACTGGGCGTAAAAGACTCCGGCCACCCCGGTGAGGAAGGCGCTGAGGGCCAGGGCCTTCGCCTTTGCCCGGGACGAGTTGATTCCGAGGGCCTCGGCCGCGTCCTGGTTCTGGCCGATGGCGACCAGGTAGTGGCCCAGCCGCGACCGCTCCATCCGCCGCACGATGAGGACGACCCCCACGGCCATGACCAGGGCGAGGTAGTAGTACGGGAACTTGGAGTCGAACTGCAGAAGCCAGGGGGCGTTCCCCTTGAAGGGGACCGTCAGGCCCTGGGCGCCGTTGGTGATGTCCCGGAAGTGGAGGACGAGCAGGCGCAGGGCCTCTGCCAGGCCAATGCTGGCAATGGCAAAGTACGGCCCCTGGAGGCGGAAACAGATGATCCCCACGGGGACGCTGAGGAGGAGGGCGGCCAAGCCCCCCAGCCACAGGGTGATCCAGGGGGAGATCCCGTAGGCGTTCACCAGCAGCGTCGAGACATACGCCCCGGTCCCGAAGAACGCGGCGTGCCCCAGGGAGAGCTGGCCGCCGTAGCCCCCGATGATGTTCCAGGCCCCCCCGAGGACGGCGAAGACCGCCATCATGACCGCGATGTGCACGTAGAAGGGATTCGGCAGAAGATGGGGGAGCACGAGCAGGAAGACGAGGAAACCTGCCGGGACGTACGTTCTGGGACTCATGCCTGCCCCATAAGCCCCGAGGGCCTGAGGATGAGGGTTGCGACCAGGATCGCAAAGACCACGACGAGGCCAAGGTCCGCCCCGGCGAAGAGGATCCCCAGGGACTCAGCCACACCCACGATGAGGGCGGCCAGCAGGGCCCCCTCGATGCTGCCCAGGGTCCCCAGGATGACCACTACGAAGGCGACCAGCACGAAGACCACACCCACGGTGGGAAACACGTAGAAGAACGGAACAATGAGACTGCCCGCCGCCCCCGCCAAGGCGGCCCCCAGGCCGACCGCCAGGAGGTACATGCGCTCCGGGTTGATCCCGAGGAGCATGCTCACCTCGCGATCCTGGGCTACAGCCCGGAGCGCCTTCCCCACATCGGTCTTGGTCAGGAAAAGGGTGAGCAGACCAGCCAGGAGCAGCGCCCCCAAGAAAGCAAACAGTCGAGTTACGGAGACCGTCACGCCCCCCAGTCGCAGTGCCCACTCGGCGTATGCCGTCTTGACGGAGCGGAAGTCCGCCGTGAAGAAGAAGAGCGCCGCATTCATGAGGACGACCGAGAGCCCAACCGTCATGAAGATCTGGGCCAGGTCCGGGGCGTGGAGGATCGGCCGGAACAGGAAGCGCTGGACCAGGACGCCGAAGCAGAACAGGAGGGGCATGGTGATCAGCAGGGAAAGGTAGGGGTCGATGCCCCAGGCCTTCCACAGCCAGAAGGTGGCATACATCCCGAGCATCACGAACTCGCCCTGGGCGAAGTTCACGATGCGGACGACACCGAAGATCAGGGTGAGCCCGATGGCCACCAGAGCGTAGATCCCCGCCATCAGGATGCCGGTGAGAAGTCCCTGGAGAATCGTCGTGAGATCCATGGCACACAAAGTGGGGTCGGAACCCGGCGCGCGGGATCCGCGCGCCGAGCCCCGACCCCTGAAACCTTCCCTCCAAATCCTGCGCAGCTTACCCGCGCTTGTCCCAGTCCGGGACCGGCCAGACGGGCTTCACCCGCGAGTCGGACTCCGGGAAGACCGTCCGGAGCTGACCCTTCTGCCACTGGAGCATGACCGGATGGACGTGCTTGTTCCAGCCCTTGTCATCGAATTCCACGTGGCAGCCCGGCATCACCGAGCCCGGCCCCTTAGTCAGGTTGGTCTTGGCCATGGCGTCCCGCACCTTCACGGGATCCGTGGAGGCAGCCCGCTCGACGGCGTCGGCGATGACCCAGATCATGACGTACGCCTCGCCCGCGTGCTCCATGAGAAACTCGCCGTAGCGCTTCTCGTACGCCTCAGCGATCTTGGGAACCTCGCCACAGTTGATGTCGTAGTTCCAGGACGCCGCGGAGTAGATATACTCGCCGTCCTTACCCATGTCCTTGTAGAAGTCGGGGATGATGTACCCCGCGCCGCCCCCAAAGACGCTCGCGTTCACGCTGAGCTGCTTCATCGTCCGGACGATCAGCAGGGCATCGGTGATGTAGGAGACGGGGAACATGAGGTCCGGCTTGGCGGCCTTGATCTTGTTGACCAGCGGCGTGGCGTCGGTGAACTTCGCCGTGTAGGGTTCGTTCATGACCACCTCGAAGCCGTACTTCTTGGCCCCCTCGATCACCCCCTTGGAGGTCGCGGTGCCGTAATCCGTGTCCTCGTACACCACGGCGGCCCGCTTGCCCTTCCCGGCGACCTTGGCCGCGAACTCCATCTGCATCTCGCCGAAATGGCTGGCCTTGGGCGAGACCTGGAAGGTGAACTTGAAGCCCCGGTCGGTGATCTTGTCGGCCACGGAGCCGGTGACGAAGGGGATCTTGTACCGCTCTGCCACCTCGGTGGCCACCAGGGTGTAGGTGCTGACGTAGCAGCCCGTCCCGGCAGCGAGGTTGCCCGTGGCCATCAGCCGCTCGGCCTGGTTCCGGGTGACGCCGGGGTCGCTCTGAATGTCGGCGTAGATGGCATTGATCTTGGCGTCCCCCAGGGCCTTGATCCCGCCGGCGTTGTTGATGTCGTCCACCGCCAGCTTGATGGCGTTCACGCACATCTGGCCGAAGCGCGCTTGGGACCCGGAGGTTGGATACAGGACCCCGATGTTCACCTCCTTGGCCGCGGCGGCATGCACGCCCCGAAGCGGAAGCCCGGTCAGGCCCGCTCCGACGCCCAGGGCGGCCGCCCCCTTGAGGAAATCTCGCCGGCTGACCGGATCACGGAATCGTTCACTGTGGACTCGGTGGCCCTTCTTCATGTTGTCTCCCTCCTGTGTGCGCGGTTCCGTCCTCATGCTGCGCTGGTGGTGGAGCTTATGTGAAACGCGCCCGGAAAGTCAATCGGATAAAATACAATAGTGGGCCATGCCTACTGACTCAGTAAGGTCGCACCGGGTAGGTGCCATACTGCTCGACGAGGTCCGAGATCCGCTCGACACGTTCTATCAGGGACGTTGGCATCACGTTGTCGGCCACGCCCAGGATGAAGGCATCCCCGGGGGCGATGGCCCGGAAGAGTCCCCGCATGTACTCCTCGAACTCCGCCTCGGGAAAGCTCGGCTCCAGGACGATGGACGGGACGCCCCCGAAGATCATGACGTCCGTGCCCCAGGCGGCGCGCGCCTCCTCCAGGGTCACGGTGACCATGGGGGCCGTGCAGAAGCACTCGGACATGTCGAAGCCAGATTCCTTGATCTCGGCGAGGAGGGCCTTGGTGTCGTCGTCGGCGTGCCAGGCGAGGCTCTTCCCGCGGGCGTGGAGGAGGGCGCTGAACTCCCGGTAGTACGGCGTGATGTAGCGGCGGAAGAATCGCGGCGGGGTCATCTGCGAGTCGAAATGCACGCCGTGCAGGATCAGGCGTGCCGGCGAGTTGGCGACTGCCGGCCACAGCCGCTCCTTCTCGACCTGGGTCATCACCGTCATGAGGTGCTCGAACTCCTGGGGGTGATCGGCGATCTCGTAATAGGCGTTGTTGTAGCCGCAGAGGTTCAGCAGGAAATAATGGAACGGACAGTCGCCGCAACTGACCATCGGGAACCCGTCGTCCCCCACCTGCTTCTCATAGGCCACGTACTCGTCATAGCACGGATCGTAATAGGTGTGCTCGGCGATGTACTCCCAGACCCGGTAGTCCTCCAGCTTCTGGATCGGATGCTCGAGCGGCAGGCCCTGGTCGGTACGTCCCTCCAGCTCCCCGGTCAAGATCAGACCGTAGGTCACCTGGCCGACCGGCGTGATGAAGCGCTGGCGAGTGACACCGGGCTCGCGTTCCACCCGGACCTCCAACCCCTCGTATCGCACCTGGAAGATCCGCCCGCCTCGCGCCGGGTCACCCGTGCGGAGCGCGCGACCTATATCGACCAGGCTCATGCCCTGGAGGCGGGCCGGCATGTTGCCCTCCGCCAGGCGGGCGTGGTACCAGAGCTGTAACCGGGCGATCCAGGGGATACGATCGGGGCTCTTCCTGTCCAGGACAGCCAGGACGCGCTCGCGGTTGGTCATGTCCTCTCCCGCGTGTCGGCTACCAGCCCAAAAATTGAACGGGGTCCCAGGCTGTTCCGAGACCCCGTTCGCGAAGTCCACGAACAGTCACACTTCCTCTGCCGTCACATCACCACGCCGCCGTCCACGTGCAGGGCCTGGCCGGTGATGCTGTGCGCCTCGTCCGAGGCGAGGAACACGGCCGCCCAGCCGATGTCCTCGGGCGTCTGCTCCCGCTTCATGGGGACGATGGCATTGACGCGGTTCTCGAAGACCTGCCGCGGCGTCATCCCGGCGAAGGGGCCGCCGGCCTTGGCCATCCGCTCGGCCGTCGCCTGCCAGAAGGCGGTCCAGAGGATGCCGGGACAGATGGCGTTCACGTTGATGCCGTGGGCGGCCAGATCCTTGGCCACGATCTTGGTGAAGGTGACGACCCCCATCTTGGAGACGCTGTACGGGGGCATGTTGGGAGAGTTCATGGTCCCGGCGATGGACGCAATGTTGATGATCTTGCCCGCTTTGCGCTCGATGAAGTAGGGGGCGATGGCCTTGCAGGCGAAGAAGATGGACTTCACGTTGACGGCCCAGACCTGGTCCCAGTCCTCTTCCACGTTGTTCATGAAGGGATTGCCCGGCCGGCTGGCCACGCCGGCGTTGTTCACCAGGATGTCGATCTTCCCGAACTCCTTCTTCACCCGGTCGAACAGCGCCTGGAAGTCCGCCTCCTTGGCCACGTCGGTCTTGACGGCGATTGCTTTCCGGCCCAAGGCCTTCACTTCGTCTGCCACCTTGCCCGCCGCCTCGACCTCCCGGTCGGCGATGGCGACGTCCGCGCCCTCCTTGGCCATGCACAGGACGATCCCGCGTCCGATGCCCATGGCCCCGCCGGTGACGATGCCTACCTTGCCTGCGAGTCGCATGGCTCCATCCTTTCTGTCTGACCGTGGATTCTCCGCGAGGCGTGATCCGCCCCGACTCTCACCAGGTGTCTCCGGGCTTGGCCGCCCACTCGATCCCAAGCTCGGCCAGCTTGGCGAAGGTGGGCCAGCCGGTGTCCGGATCCCATCCTTCCATCTGGTAGTAAAGCCGGAGGGCCCGACGGAACTCCTCGGGGTCGATCCGGACGCCATTGAGCGGCCCGCTGGTGAAGGCCTCGTGGAAGCGGGCCGGCAGCCGGTCATCCTTGGGTGTGAATCCCTCGCGGCAGTTGATGACCCGGGCCAGGGCCGCACCCCGCTCCGCGACCTTGAACAGCTCCCAGAGGCTGGTGTCCCAGCCGGTGAGCGCGCGGGCCAGGTTGACCATCGGGGTGACACCCAGGATGTCGAGAGGGGCCGAGGCGAGATGGCAGACCCCCAGCGAGCTGGCCAAGCCCCACCAGTGACGGGCGTAGTAGTAGGCTCGGACCTTGCGCGGCGAGAGCTCCAGCCGGGGTAACGGCTCGCATAGGCCCAGGGATTCGAGGGCGTGCCCGCCAGAGGGGTGGAAGCCCTCGTACGCTGGGTCCTGGGGGGCCTGCATGTGGTCAGCGCCGCCCGGAGCGGTGGCGTAGGCCAGCGACAGCCCCTGCTTCCCGCGCGGCTCGTGCATCGGGATCTCCTGGCCCTTGACGTGAAGCGCGAAGCGCTCCGCCCCCTTGCCGATTTTCGCGGCGGCCCGCTTGGCCCCATCGGTCAGGACGGCGCCGAAACCCTCGCGCCGAGCCATCTTCGGGACCAGGGCGAGCAGGGCCTCGGTGTTGCCAAAGCGGAGTTCCAGCCCGTCGGTGTCGGCCTTGGTCAGGATGCCATTCTCAAAGCACTCCATGGCAAAGGCGATTGTCATGCCAGTCGAGATAGTGTCCATGACGTACTGGCCGCAGAGCTGGTTGAACTTGGAGATGGGCTTGAGGTCACCGATCCCGCAGGCGGAGCCCCCAGCAGCGATGGTCTCGTACTCGGGGCCGCCGTACTTGGGCGTGACCTCCAGCTCGGGAACCTCGACCTCGCGCTTGCAGGCGATGGCGCACGCAAAGCAGGTGCCCTCGTCGGTCAGGATCGTCTCGGCCATGTGCTGGCCGCTCATCTCCCTGGCGTGCTCGAATTGGCCTTCCTGGAAGTTGCGCGTCGGCAGGATGCCGTCGGTACTGAAGGCCACGACGTTGCGCGAGGTCCCGAATTTGTGGAGCGTGTCGGCGTTCCGGTCGTAATGCTCGCGGAACCACTTCTGCATCTGGGCGAGCCCCTGGGGGTCCTTGGCCTCCAGCTTCCCGTGGCCTCGGACGGCGATGGCCTTGAGCCGCTTGCTGCCCATGACCGCGCCCAGGCCGCAGCGGCCGTTGAAGTGCTTCAGTTCGTTCACGATGTTGGCCAGGCGGACCAGGTTCTCCCCGGCCACCCCGCATTGCAGGACGCGGGCGCGCGGGTCCGTCTGCGCCTTGAGGGTGTCCTGCACCTCGCCCGACAGCTTCCCCCACACATGCGAGGCATCTCGCAACTCTGCCTTTCCGTCGGCGATCCACAGGTACACCGGGCGGGGGGACTGACCCTTGACGATAATGCCATCAAAGCCCGCCAGCTTCAGCTCTGGTCCCCACCAGCCGCCGGCCTCACTCTCCCCGTACCCGCCGGTGAGGGGGGATTTGGCCACCACGCTGAACCGGTTGGTGCCGGAGATGGGGCATCCGGTGGTGAGGCAGGTGGAGACGACCATGATGTTGTCCGGGCCCAGTGGGTCGACCCCCGGTTTCAGCTCACGCGCAAGCCAGTAGGCCCCCATGGCGTTCCCGCCGAGGTACATGCGGTAGATCAGCTCGGGAACCTCTTCGACCTGCGTCGTCCCATTCGTCAGGTCCACCCGCAGGAACTTTCCGTTATATGCGCCCTGCATGCTTTTGTCCTCCTTGTGGTGTGGATGTGAAGAACGCCGGCTGCGTGGCCGGTCCATTCTTTTGTATTTTGGCCCAGTCCACGCTGGCCGAAAATATCGAACGTCGAGAGGTGCGGTTCTCCAGACCTTTCGCGCCGACCCACAGAAGCGGGTGCCCATGCCAATCGGCATGGGCACCCGCGGGGCCAAAGCGAGCCCGCTCGTTCTTCTTCTCTGCGAACTCTACTCAGCCGGGACGAACTTCCCGTTCTTCACTTGCACCATGACCATGGAGTCCACGCCCAAACCGTTGTGATCCTCGGCAGTCAGGTTGTAAACCCCCGAGAGGCCCACGTAGCCTTTCGTTTCCTCGATGGCCGCGCGCAGCGCCTTCCCGTCGGTCCCTGCCTTCTTCATGGCGTTGGCCACGATCGTGATCGCGTCCCAGGCATACCCCGAGTGCGTATTGATCGGGAACTCCTTGTCGTGCTTGTAAACGTCGCGGTAGAGCTGAATGAACTCCATGATAACTTTCTTTTGGGGGTCCGAGTCGGGGAGCGAGTCGGCCAGCATGAGCTTGGTGGCCGGCATGCGGTCACCCTCGGAGGCCTTCCCCGCCAGCTCGATGTACTTCGGGTCGGGGAGCCCGTGGCACTGGAAGAGCGAGGTGGTGATCCCGAGCTGGGCCTTGTTCTTGGCCACGATGGACCCGACCGGGCCGATCGTCCAGGTGACGATGGCCTGGGGGGCGGAATTCTTGATCTTGGTGAGCTGAGCGGTCATGTCGGTGTCGGAAGGGCCGAAAGATTCCTTCGCCGTGAGGGTGATGCCGAACTCCGGGGCGAGCGTCTCCAGCCAGCCAAGGCCGTCCTTCCCGAAGGAGTCCGAGGCGGTGAAGAGGGCCACCTTGGTGAGGCCCTTGGCCTTGAGGTACCCATAGAGCTTTCTCGCCGCCGTGGACGAGCGCTGCGGGGACTTGAAGACGTACGTGTAGGGGCCGAATTGGCCCCCCATGATCACCGGGTCGCCGCCGATGGTCATGAAGGTGGGGACTCCTGCCTCCTCGACGATCTTCTTGACGCTCATCCCCTCGGCCGTGGAGGTGGGGCCGATGATGGCGGCCACCTTGTCGCTGAAGATGAACTTCTTGGCGATGACCGCGGCCTTGGCCGGGTCGCTCTCGGTGTCGCCGAGGACCAGCTCGATGGGGCGCCCATTGATGCCCCCATCCTTGTTGATCTTGTCCACGACCATCTGAGCCACGAGCTTCGTCGGCGTGCCGATGTTGGCGGCGGGACCGGACAGGGCGAAGAAGGCCCCGATCTTGATCGGCTCCGCGGCAAAGGATGACGGGACCGCGTGACACAGGACCAGCGCGGCAACGATAAGGATGGAAATTCTCGTTCGCATGGCCGTTCTCCCCCTGGTTAAAGGTTGGCTAGATGATGGAATCCTGAATTCGTGAATCAAAAACGCGCTTCGTCTTGCGCTCGGAGCGAGGAAGCGAGCCGTAGTCCACCAGCTCGACCTCGGCCGTCACCATGACCTTGTGCTTGACCGTGTAGACGATCTCCCGCTGGAGTTCCTCGCCCCTTCCCCTTTCCACACCCTCTCCACGTTCCACCACGAGGCGCATGTGGTCGCGCTCCTCCGCGTCGCGGGTGAGGTGGATCTGGTACTCCGAGCCGAGGCCGGGGATGGACGAGAGGATCGCATCGATGGTGGAGGGGTAGATGTTCACCCCCCGGAACTTGAACACGTCGTCGGTGCGCCCCTTGATCCTCGAGTGGCGCGGCAGGATTGATCCACAGGTGCACGGCCCGGGGATGATCCGGGTGATGTCGCGGGTCCGGTAACGGATGAGGGGCGCGGCCTCCTTCGCGAGGGTGGTGACGACCATCTCGCCCCACTCGCCCGGAGGGAGGGGCTTCAGGGTCTCCGGGTCCAGGATCTCGAGGATGTAGTAGTCGGCCCAATAGTGGATGCAGTCGTGGTGCGGGCACTCGATCCCCGTGCCCGGGCCGTAGAGTTCGGTGAGCCCCGGGATGTCGAAGAGTTCCACCCCTCCCATGAGCTCGGAGATCTTCTTGCGCATGGACACCGACGAGCGCTCCGACCCGTAGATGACCTTCTTGAGAGTGATCTTCTCGGCCAGGCCCCGTTTGTGGACCTCCTCGGCCAGGAGGAGCCCCATCGAGGCGGTGCAGCAGAAGACCGTGGACTGGAGGTCCACGAGGAACTCGCACTGGAGGTCGAGGTTCCCCGGGCCGGTGGGGACAGCCATGGCGCCGACCCTCTCGGCCCCTGCCTGGAAGCCCACCCCGGCCGTCCACAGGCCGTACCCCACGGAGATCTGCACGCGGTCCAGCGGCGTCACGCCGGCCATCTCGTAGCAGCGGGCGAAGAAGTGCGCCCAGTCGTCCACGTCCTTCTGCGTGTAGCAGAGGATCTTCCGCTTCCCGGTGGTGCCTGAGGACGAGTGGATGCGCACGATCTGCTCGAAGGGGACCGACCGCAGAGGGAAGGGATAGTCGTCCCGCAGGTCGTCGGCGGTGACGAAGGGGAGCTTCCCGAGGTCGTCCAGGGAGCGGATGTCCTCCGGCGTGACCCCCGCAGCGTCCAGCCAGGCCCGGTAGAAGGACGAGCCCTCTCGGGCGTGCCGCATGGTCCACTGCAGGCCCCTGAGCTGATGGGCGGCGAGCTCCTGCTCCGAGGTGAAGGGCGGCATGAAGGTCAGTCTGCTCATGTCGGGTTTCTCCAGCCTGATGTTGGTCAATCCGGCGGCCCCCAGGCGGCTTTGGGCTGGGTTGTCCTTCGAGGCGGCCCCCAGGAAGGCGCGGCGCAGCTCCGGATGCACCAGGAGCGCGTCGCTCTTCCCCGAGCGTACGATTTTGCCGTTGGCCAGGAGGTAGGCGGTGGTGGAGGCGGTGAGCGCCCGGGCGGCATTCTGCTCCACCAGGAGGATGGTCGTCCCCGCCCGGGACAGCCGATGGATGATGTCGAAGATCTCGTCGGTGACCAGGGGGGCGAGCCCCAGGCTGGGCTCGTCCAGGAGGAGGAGGCGCGGGCGCGCCATGAGGGCCCGGCCGATGGCCACCATCTGCTGCTCCCCACCGGAGAGGGTGACGGTTGGCTGATCGGACCGCTCTCGCAGCTTCGGGAACCGCGCGAAGACCTCCTCGAGCCGACGGCCGAGCTCCGCCTTGCCCGGTTTGCTGGCCAGGGCGCCCAGGACGAGGTTCTCCCGCACGGTTAGGTCGCCGAACATTTCGCGCCCCTCCGGGGTGAGGGCCACGCCCAGAGAGGCCATGTGGGAGGAGGACTTCCCCGTGACGTCCTGTCCGTCCAGCAGGATGCGTCCGCCAGAAGGCGGAATGACGCCGGTAATGGCTTTCAAGAGGCTCGATTTCCCGGCGCCGTTGGCGCCGACGATGGCCACCGTCTCCCCCTCAGCCACCTCGAGGTCAATGCCGAAGAGGGCCTGGGCAGCCCCGTAGTGGAGGGTGAGCCCTTCGATCTTCAGCAGCGCCTTGCGGGATTGCATGGCCATCAGGCCGTCACGCTGATCTTCCCGAGGTAGGCCTCGAGGACGAGGGGGTTGCGGCGGACATCGTCGGGGGGACCCTCGGCGATGCGGCGCCCGCCGTCCAGCACGACCACGCGGTCGGAAGCCGACATGACCAGGTCCATATCGTGCTCCACGAGAATCATCGTGGTGCCCCCCCGTCGCATCTGCCGGATGAGGGCACCCACGCGCTCGGTCTCGTCGGGGTTGAGCCCGGCCACCGGCTCGTCCAGGAGCACCAGCTTGGGGCCCGAGACGAAGGCGCGGGCCAGCTCCAGGCGTTTCTTGTCGCCGTAGGAGAGCGCCCCGGCCGGCCAGTCCGCCTTGGCGGACAGGCCGAAGGTGTCCAGCGCCTCCAGGGCGGTAAGCCAGAGCCGCCGCTCGCGGTGGCGCAGGGACGGCGTCCGGATGAAGGCTTCGAGGAACGAGTCCCCGGCCTTGGCCGAAAGCCCACAGAGGACGTTGTCGAGAACCGAGAGCCCCGAGAAGAGGCGCAGGTTCTGGAAGGTGCGGGAGATGCCCAGGCGGGCGATCCGGTGCGGGGGGAGGCCCGAGAGTTCCCGGCCATCGAAGACCATCGACCCCCGGTCCGGCCTGAGGACCCCGGTGAGGCAATTGATGAAGGTCGTCTTCCCCGCGCCGTTGGGACCGATGAGCGCCGTCACCTCTCCTTTCCTGGCGGAGAATCCCACCTCGTGAAGGGCCGGGAGGCCGCCGAAATGCTTCGTGAGGCCTGAGGTCCGGAGGAACATCTGGTTGGAGGTCGCAGTGGCCATGGGGCGATTATGCCCTAGGTTGGGCGGTTTGTCACGGCGGACCAGCGCCGCGCCAGCCGGGTCTTCGCCAGGTGGACGAGTTCGGCGATAAGCCCCCGGGGGAGGACGAGGAGTATGACCACGACGATGAGGCCATAGATGATGTCCTTGGAATCCTCCAAGGTGCCGAGGAGGTGGGGCAGGACGGTGACGAAGGCAGCCCCGGCGAGGCTCCCCCACAGGGAGCCCATGCCGCCGATGACCACCATGATGACGAAGTCGATCGAAGCGAAGATGCCGAAGGTGTCGGGGGTGATGGTCCCCATGTAGTGGGCGAAGAGGCTCCCTCCGATGGAGGCGAAGACCGCCGAAACAGTGAAGACGGCGATCTTCCCGCGGCGGACATCCACGCCCATGGCCGCCGCAGAGATCTCGTCCTCTGCCAGTGCTGCGAGGCCTCTCCCGACGCCGCTCCTGACGAGGTTCAGCGAGAGCATGAGGGTCACCATCGCCGTGCCCCAGAGAAGGTAGTACTGCTGCACCTCCCCCTGGAACGTGAAGCCGAATACCCCGAACGGCGGGATGCCGGACAGACCGCTGGGGCCGCCGGTCAGCCGGTCCCACTGGACGAAGATGTTGTGGATGACGATGTTGAACCCCAGTGTCGCCATGGCCAGGTAGTGCCCCGACAGCCTGAGCGTCGGAACGCCGATGGCCAGGGCGATCAGGGCGACGCCCGCGGCCGTGAGGCCCATGGCCGCCCAGGGGGAGATCCCGCATGCCGTGGTGAGGATGGCCGAGCCATAGGCCCCCAGGCCGAAGAAGGCGGCGTGCCCCAGTGAGATCTGCCCGGCATAGCCGATGAAGAGATTGAGGCCCAAGACGACGATGGCGTGCAGCGCGATGAGGTTCAGGATTCCCAGCTTCCAGGGGTTGGTGAGGACGAGCGGAACCGGGGAAAGGGCGAAGAAAAGGCCCAGCACCGAGAGACCGATGCGGTGACGCGTGATAAACGATGCGGTCGCGGCCGCCCGTGCGTTCATTACTCCACGATCCCCCGGCCGATGGCCTCGTTTCCCATGAGGACCCTGTGGGTCATTGCCCGGCCTCCTTTCCCATGAGGCCGTGTGGCCTGACGAAGAGGACCAGGAGGAGGACGATGAAGGCGATGGTGTCCTTCCAGGCGCTGCTGACGTACGCCGCCCCCAACGACTCTAGGAGGCCGAGCGAGATGCCACCCACGATGGCTCCCGGGAAGGAGCCGAACCCTCCAAGGATGGCCGCGGAAAAGCCCTTGAGGCCGAGGAGCACGCCGACGTCGTATCGGAGCGTCGTGATGGGCGTGATCAGAATCCCGGCGAGGCCCCCTAGGGCACCGGCTAGGGCGAAGCTCAGGGTCCTGACCCGCCGGACCCGGAGGCCCACCACAGCCGCGGCCGTGGGGTTCGAGGCCACAGCCCTCATGGCCAGCCCTGCGGTGGTCTTCCTGAAGAACAGCACGAGGAGGGTGATGGCCAGGGCGGTGATCAGGAGGATCCAGACGGCCTGGGGCATGATGGTGGCCCCCAGAAATGTGAGAGGCGTCTCCCCGGCCAGCGGGGGCACGGCCAGGGGGTTCTTCCCCCAGACTTTCTTCATGACGCCGCGCAGGACGATGGACAGGCCGATGGTCAAGAAGATCAGGACGAGGGGGTTTCGGGAGCGCGACGGGCGCAGGCCCATGAACTCCACCAGCGCGCCCGTGAGGGTGACTCCCGCCACGGCCAACGGCAGAGCCGCAGCCATGGGCATCTGGGCGCTGATGAGAGCGGCATAGAGGAGCATCCCGCCCAGGGAGACGAAGTCCACCTGGGTGAAGTTGACGATCCCCATGGTGTTGTGCACGACACCGAACCCTATGGCCACCATGGCGTAGATGGCCCCGCTGGTCAGACCTGAGAACACGAATTGTATGAAGTCTTGGAACGAACCCATCGCCGGCGGGTTTCACCTCTCATCGTCGTGGAAGTAGAGGCTATAGATATCTGAAACGATCCGGTCAATGCAAGGGAAAACGAATGCTCACGGGAAATTGGGCCAAGCGGCGCGGGATCCTGGGACCCTTTCGGGGGTGTTGACTACCACCAACCGGATATGATCGCCAGAGGAATTGCAAACGGGTAGGGCGGCTGAGTGCTTCTGGCCGGAATTACGGTGACGTATTGTGCCGCCGCGACCTCCTCGATTCCCTCTCCCCCTATGTGGGAGAGGGGTCGGGTGAGGGG